>CBFHSE010000020.1:0-28244 GCA_965658435.1 Rickettsiales bacterium
TATAATTTGATAATATATTAAGCTAATTCTTGAAAATTTTACCTTTTGAATTTATAAGCTGAAATTACCATAAAATAAAAAAATGACCGAAGATCACATAAGATATGACCAATTAATTGATGAGGCAATGCGTTCAGTAGTGCGTGAGGCATTGCTTAAAGTGAAAGATGAAGGCTTAAATGGCGAACATCATTTTTTGATTTCTTTTTTTACTAATTACGAAAATGTCGATATTCCAGCAAAATTAAAAGAAAAATACCATGAAGAAATGACTATTGTGTTGCAGCATCAATATGAAGATTTAGAAATTAAACCTGATTATTTTCAAGTTGTTTTAAGTTTTGAAGGAAAAAAAGAACGTATTAAAATTCCTTTTAACGCACTTACTTCTTTTGCAGATCCTGGAGTTAGATTTGGTTTAAAATTTAATATTTTAGCTGATGAGAATATGCTAGATGAATTGGTTGATGATCTTGATGATGAAATTATTACTAAAAAAATTAGCGATATAGCAAAAAAAGAAGTAAAAAAAACTGAAAAGAAAAAAGCAACTAAGGTTAAAACAAGCAAAGCTAAAAATGTAGTTGATCTTTCTAGCTTTAGAGATAAAAAAAAATAAAGCTTCTTAACTCTTAAAATATTTCAGCAGCAAATAGTTTTTAAGTGCTTATATAGCTAAAATAATATTTGTTAATTTTATTTTATACATCTCCATTGCACCATAGGTAAATTTTTGCTATGATGAATGCAAACTTAAGAGGCAACTAGATATGAGAGAAGCAACCAACGAACAAAAAACTATAATAAGAGCCATAGAAACCAGTGCGCAGGGTAACCAAAAATTACCTGGAGATATTTTCGCAAAAATAACAAAGGTAAAAGATGATAAATTTCTTTTTCAACTAGCAAGAATTCTATGCAAATTTATTTCTAGGGGAAAATTTGCTGATAGCTTTAATTCTACAGTAATTTATAATCTTAGTGTGCTTGAACAAAGAACATTATTACCTACAGCTTTATTTAATGCTTTAAAAAACGAAAATCCCGTACAATCTGTTACAAAATTATTAGCATTGGTTAGAAGAACAGATTTTATAAATGTTAAAAATAAAAAAGAAAACGAAACGGCCTTACATAAAGCAGCTAAAAATGGCCACAAAGATGTTGTAGAGCTATTATTAGATCGTAATGCTTCTGTAGATTTAAAAAATAAAAAAGGAAACACACCCTTACACTTGGCAGCTGTAGAAGGTCATACTGTAATTGCCGCTGCATTAATAGCCGCAAAAGCTGATGTTAATGCTAAAGATAATAATGGACTAACACCCTTGCACTTGGTAGCTGAGCAAGGTCGCACTGAAATGGTACAAGAATTAATAGCCGCAAAAGCTGATGTTAATGCTAAAGATAATACTGGATATACACCCTTACACTTGGCAGCTGTAGAAGGTCATACTGTAATTGCCGCTGCATTAATAGCCGCAAAAGCTGATGTTAATGCTGTATGTGAAGATGGAAATACAGCCTTGCTCTTGGTAGCTGAGCAAGGTCTCACTAAAATGGTACAAGAATTAATAGCACAAGGAGCTGATGTTAATGCTAAAGATAATACTGGACTAACACCCTTATACTGGGCAGCTGTAGATGGTCGTACTAACATTTCCGCTATATTATTAAGAAATAATGCTGATGTTAATGCTAAATATAATAATGGACTAACACCCTTACACTTGGCAGCTAAAAATGGTCGCATAGATGTTGTAAGGCAATTATTAAACAAGGCTCAAGAAAAGGGTATAAAAGATTATTTTAATTTGCGAGATGAGAAAGGAAACACAGCCTTGATGTATGTAGCTTATGAAGGTCACTTAGATGTTTTAAATATATTATTACAAAATAATGCTTCTGTAGATTTACAAAATAAGGATGGAGTTACAGCCTTAATGTCTGCATCTCACTATGAACATACAGGCGTTGTAAAACTATTATTAGATCGTAATGCTTCTGTAGATTTACAAAATAAGGATGGAGTTACAGCCTTAATGTCTGCATCTCACTATGAACATACAGGCGTTGTAAAACTATTATTAGATCGTAATGCTTCTGTAGATTTACAAAATAAGGATGGAGTTACAGCCTTAATATTTGCAGCTCAAAAAGGTCATAAAAATGTTGTAGAGCTATTATTACAATATGATGCTGATCCAAATTTGCAAGATAGGAGTAAAAATACAGCCTTAATTTGCGCAGCTCAAAATGGTCATAAAAATGTTGTAGAGCTATTATTAGATCGTAATGCTTCTGTAGATTTACAAAATAAGGATGGTCTCACGGCATTAATGTTTGCAGCTCAAAATGGTTACAAAGATGTTGTAGAGCTATTATTAGATCGTCAAGCTTCTGTAGATTTACCAAATAAGGATGGACTCACGGCATTAATATTTGCAGCTCAAAATGGTCACAAAGATGTTGTAGAGCTATTATTAGATCGTAATGCTTCTGTAGATTTACCAAATAAGGATGGAGTTACAGCCTTAATGTCCGCATCTCACTATGAGCATAAAGGCGTTGTAGAGCTATTATTAGATCGTAATGCTTCTGTAGATTTACAAAACAAGGATGGTCTCACGGCATTAATGTTTGCAGCTCAAAATGGTCACAAAGATGTTGAAAAACTATTTGCGAAAAAGCATCTATATACTGTATTGGCTAATATTCAAATGAAGTTAAATACTGAATTGGATGATATTCAATTACAAAAGAAAGTTGAGAAACTCAATAATTTATTAGATAAAATTTTCACAGAAAATGACTTATACCTTGAAAAAGGGACTGTTTTTATAAAGATTCTTAATAAAGCTAAGGACAATCCTCAAATGGTTAGATATTTATGTGATTATTTTAACAAGAACGAAATTAGCTTTGCAGATAAGCTTGATAAAAATAGATATAATATATTGCATCATGCTGCATTTAAATTTACCCCTGATGCTTGTGAAGCGCTTTTACAAAATATCCCCGGTGCACAAATAGCAGTTTTACTTAAACATGAGACACAGCAAAACCACCCAAAGAAAAAAGATAAAACACTAGAAATTACGCCTTATGCTTTTGCAGTTGCCAGGGCAGCTGAAGGGGACTCACCTGCAGAAAAAGTCAAAGGTATTTTTGGGCAATATTATCAAAATCCATGCGATAACAGAAGCTGGAGGGTATATATTAAGGAAAATAATGAATCTGCTGCTGTGGGACTATATCATTAAAGAATTTTTGATTTACTTACAGCAGCATTTAATGCTTTATTTACTAACCTTGCTAATTCTGCATCATGCTCAAAAACTTCTAATGCTGCTTCGGTTGTTCCACCTTTACTCGCTACTTTTTTGGTTAATTCTGTAAAATCTTGCTCTTTAATTGCTAAATTAGTAGCAGCATACGCTGTTTCTAATACTATTTTTTTGGCATTTTCTTTGCTGTATCCTGCTTGCTCTAAATAAGAGCTGAAATATTTAAATAATAAAAAATAATAAGCAGGGCCACTCCCAGAAATTGCCGTCCCTGCATGGAATTGCTCTTCATTATCTAACCAGATTGTCTTACCGAAGCAATTTAAAAGAGTTGTAATTTCTTTTTGCTCTTTATTATTCAAATCTTTTGCATAGGCTAAATTTGTGCTTTGCTTTATTTTTGCCGCTAAATTTGGCATTATCCTAACTATTTTATTATCAGGAAAATATCTCTTAAATAAATCTATTTTACTTCCAGCTAAAATCGAAATTATAATAGTGTTTTTATGTATTAAATCTTGATATATCTCTATTATTTGAGAAATATTTTGTGGCTTAATAGCAAAAATTATTAAATTAATTTCTGCCATATTTAATTTTTTTACATCATTGTAAAAATTAACCGATTTGTTGTTTTCTATATTAGGATCTATTATTTTTACTGAGTAATCTTTATTTGTAATAATTGCATCAGCAATGGCTGAACCCATATTACCATAACCAATTTGTAAAATTTTAAAACTCATCTTGCCCTCCAAATTTTCCAAAATTATTAAGAATTTGCAAAAATATATTTTGCTTTATTTTCTCTCCTTTAGTTTTATCTAAAGACAAAGCAAGATTATTCTGCATTTTATCGTTAAATTCTTCAATTTTGCTTACTCTATTTTCTGAGAAAGTAATTTTTACAATTTTTTGTTTTGCAATTTTTGATTTATGAAAGGCTTTTTTAGAAATTGCATATTTTATGTAATAATAATAATCAAAATCATTATTATTGAACTCCAAAGTAGGAGGACCTAATAATTCTTTTACTATTATTTTGCTTTGCTTTAGCTTGATCTTTTCTAAATCATCAGTACCAAATTGATGGCCATGTTCAGATATATTATTTACACATGATAGCGAAAATAATAAAAAAGAAACTAATGATAATTTTCTAATTTGTCTTAACATAAAAAAAAGCTGGATTAATTAAGTTTTTCTGATATAAATGTGCGGTTTCAGCATTGTTTGTAGCATATATTATATTTTCAAACTTATGCAAGATATTAAATAAAAACAATAAAACTTTAATAAAATGGCAGTTCCTAAAAAGAAAACATCCAAATCTAGGCGTAACAACAGAAGAGCTCACGATAAATTAGCAAAAGTTAATGTAGTTATCAATAAGACAACTGGTGAATATCAATTACCACATCAAGTTTCACTTGATGGTTATTACAAAGAAAAGCTTGTAATTGATAAAAGCAAAAAAAATCAAGATGCAGAAGATGCAATAAATTCTGATGCTGAAAACGCTAAAACAACTAAGGAAGAAAAAGTAAGTAAAGAGAATAAAGCTTAAATTTTAAATTATGAGTAGTGATAAATTATCTAAGAGCGAAGTAACATTAGCTCTGGATGCTATGGGTGGTGATAATGCTCCATATTCTGTTATTGCAGGTGCTAGTTTTTTTTTAAAAAGACACCCTAACATAAATTTTCTATTTTGTGGTGACAGATCTGTTATCAGCCCTTTAATTGACAAACATCCTAATTTAAAGGGAAAATCAGAAATTATTCACAGTAAAGATAAAATCAGCTCCGAAGAAAAACCATCTATAGCTCTTAGAAAAGGCAAAAACTCTTCTATGCGCTTAGCAATAGATTTAGTAAAAAATGGCAAAGCTGATGCTGTTATCTCAGCTGGAAATACTGGAGCTTTAATGGCTATGTCAAAAATTGTTTTTAGAACATTAGAAGGTATTGATCGTCCAGCAATTTGTACAATCATCCCCACTAAGAAAGGGAGTTCGGTTTTGCTTGATATGGGGGCAAACTCTGATTGCAACGCTGAAAATCTAAGTCAATTTGCCTTAATGGGCAATGCTTTTGCTAAAGCAGCTTTAAAGCTAAAAGCACCGAAAATTGGCTTGTTAAATATTGGCTCAGAAGAACTAAAAGGCCATGAAACCGTCAGGGTTGCACATCAAATTATTCAAGATGAATATAAAGACTTAAAATATCATGGCTATGTAGAAGGCGATGATATCACCAAAGGTACCGTTGATGTTATTGTAACTGATGGCTTTACAGGTAATGTGGCCTTGAAATCTATGGAAGGAGCAGCAAGATTAATAGCAGGCTTATTGAAAGAAGGCTTTAAATCATCTATTCTTACTAAAATTGGTTTTTTATTATCTGCATGGTCACTAAAAAAACTTTTCAAAAAAATTGATCCAAGAAACCATAATGGTGCAATGTTTGTAGGTTTAAATGGCATATCAATTAAAAGCCATGGTAATGCAGATAAGGTTGCAATCTCAAATGCTTTAAAAGTTGCTGTAAATTTGATTGAAAATAAAATTAACCGAAGGATAATCACTGAGCTTAAGAAAATAAATAACAACTCTTAAATGAATAAAATAAGCTCTAAAATTACGGCAACAGGTAGTTACCTCCCTGAAAAAATCCTAACTAATCATGATTTAGCAAAAATAGTAGATACAAGTGATGAATGGATCACTGAAAGAAGCGGTATAAAACAAAGACATATTGCAGCAGATAATGAATTTACCTCTGATTTAGCATATAAAGCAGCAATTAATGCTTTAGAGAATTCTGATATTTCTGTTAATGATATTGATGCTATTATTTTAGCTACCACAACTCCTGATAATATATTTCCAGCAACAGCAACTAAAGTACAACATAAATTAGGAATTAAAAAAGGCTTTGCTTTTGATGTTCAGGCGGTTTGTTCTGGCTTTGTTTATGCAATGGATATAGCTGACAAATATATAAAATCAGCTCAATGTAAAAATATCTTAGTAATAGGCGCAGAAACTATATCTCGTATTTTAAATTGGGAAGATCGTAATAGCTGTGTATTATTTGGAGATGGAGCTGGAGCAGTAATTTTATCTGCTAATGACCAAGATAATATTAGCGATATTATAGATTCAGAACTTCATTCAGATGGCCAGTTTTACGAAATTTTAAGAACAAATGGTGGCCCTTCACTTAATAATGAAAAAAGCTTTATTACTATGCAGGGAAAAGATGTTTTTAAACAAGCAGTAAATAAAATGTCTGAAACTGTTGAAAACATCTTAAAAACTAATAACTTAGCTCTAAGCGAGGTTAAATTGGTGATACCGCATCAAGCTAATCAAAGAATTTTAAATTCTGTAGCAAAAAGATTGAATTTAAATAATGACGTTGTATTTTCTACCGTGAGTAAACATGCTAATACTTCGGCGGCATCTATACCTCTTGCATTAGATGAAGCTGTTAGCAGAGAGGTTATATCCAGAGGAGATTATATGGTTTTTGAGGCTCTTGGAGCTGGATTAACATGGGGTTCAATATTATTAAGATGGTAGAAACAATAAATAAAGAAAATATAGCTAGTGAAATAGCAGAACAATTCGGAATTTCAAAATCACAATCAGCAGAAATGGTTGGTGATATATTAGATATTATGACAGATATAATATTTGAAGAAGGAAAAGTGCGTATTCCTTATTTTGGAACTTTTGTTTTAAGAGATAAAAATGCCAGAATTGGTAGAAACCCAAAAACAAAACAAGAATTTGATATACCAGCAAGAAGTTTAGTAACTTTTAAAGCTTCAGATTCTTTTAAAGATTTTGTTAATGATAACTAATTTATTATGGAAAATCTTTTTGCAAAAAAATTCTCAAATCTTTCTTTAAAACCTATCAATGAAGTAGCTGAAGAGCTCGGCATAGAGCCTTATGTTTTACGTTTTTGGGAAACTAAATTTCCTCAAATTTCTCCTACTAAAGGTCGTGGCAATAGAAGATTATATAATCATGAAAATATAGAAACTATAAAATTAATTAAGGATTTACTTTATGGACATGGTTATACTATTGAGGGGGCCAAAAAATATTTAAGTGGCAATAATAGCAGTGAAATTATTGCCAATAATAATCAACCTGATAAGCTTGATATGAAGTCTATTCTGGATGAGTTAAAGCAACTTAAATTAGATTTAGATTCCCTGCAAAATATTAATTAATTTTTTAATATCTGGCGCTAAATCTACCTCAAACTCCAATTTTTCTTTTTTTATTGGATGGATAAAACTTAAATAATAAGAATGCAAAGCCTGCCTATTAAAATCATATAAAACTTCATTATTAGCATTTATATATTTTTTTAATTTTCTTTTATGGTGACCATATTCTGGATCTCCAAATAAATTATGACCTAAATCAGACATATGAACTCTTATTTGATGAGTTCTTCCTGTTTCAAGCGAACATTCTATAAGGCTTAATTTACCTCCCATATAAATTTCCTTTGTTGCATAATGAGTGATAGCTGTTTTACCTTTATTTATAGATGTTTGCATTATTTTTCTATTTCTACTGCTTCTTTCTATATTTTTATTAACAATGCCCTTATCGGGCTTTAATAGACCCCATATTAAGGCATAATATCTCCTAATGATGCTTTTTTCTGCAAGCATTTTACTAATTTCAAAATGAGCAGCATCATTTTTAGCTATTATCATTAATCCAGAGGTGTTTTTATCTAATCTATGGACAATTCCAGGCCTGTTATTTTCCGAACCTGTTGATAAATTATTACCATATCTACCAATTAAAGCATTTACCAATGTATTATCTTGATTACCATGGCCTGGATGAACAACTAAGCCCGCTTGCTTATTTAAAATAATTAAATCTTTATCTTCATATATAATATCAAGGTTAATTTTATAATCTTTTAGCTCTAGCTTTTTACTAGCTATAATTTCTAAAGTAATTTCTTGGCTATTTTTTAAATTATAATTAGGGGTTTTTATGATTTGATTATCTATTTTTACTTGGCCAGCTAATATTAATTTTTTAATTTTTTCTCTAGATATGGATTTATCAGCTAATTTTTCTGCTAAATATTTATCTAATCTTGAATTTTCTGTTATATCTTCTAATTTGATGCTAATTATTTCATTCATATGCAGGATAAATCATTAATTTTTTTAAAATATCTGACAATTATAATGGGCGCAACCCTTACTATAGGTGTTATAATTTTAATTAAGCTAATTTATAGCCAAACAAAAATATCTAATTGTAAGGAAGGAGAGATAATAATTAATTCTAATATTGATGATTTTGCTATATATGGAAAAAAAATTTTTATATTAAGCAAGAATGATCAAGGTGAGAGCAAAATTAAATATTACAATTATTGTAACTAAGCTCTAAAAAAAGAATTTATTTAAAATCCCTATAACAATTTTTTTACCTAATATAATTATAGCCAACGTAAAAATTGTACCAACCACTCCAATAAGCATGCCAATTAATATTATAAAACCATCCCGGCTTAATAAACCTAAAGACATAGCTATTATTCCTAAGGCTGGAATAAAATTAGTAAAGGGCAGTGGTAATGCTATACAGACTGCAAATATTGTTGCAAAAAAGCCAATTATTTGATGCCCATGTCCAGATGTTATAAAGCTTAATCTTGGCTTTAGTAATTTTTCGACTTTTTTAAGTATTGGAGATGATTTTAAAATTGCAAAACGCAAGATCTTTCTTTTTATTGAGATTTTAGTAAGCCATTTAGGTAGCCATGGAAATTCAAAACCTAAAAGCATTTGTACAGATAAAAAAATTATTGGTATCGCAAATAAGGTTGTAATTCCAGGAATATAAGGTATTGGAACAGATACAGGCAAAGTAAAAAGCATAAGCAATATACCAAAACCTCTTTCATGTAACGATATTTTTAATTCATCAATTGTTACTAAATCTGATCTATTTGCTTTAACGACTTTACTTAAAAAATCTGAGGTAGCTACATTTGTTTTATGATCCATTTGCCATGATTTTGACTTAAAAAGAGATTATTGCATCTCAATTCTTAACTGACATTTTACTATTGTAGTTTCAAAATCATATTCATCTAAATTCTTGCTTTGTGTTGCTGATGCTTGTAATACACATGTTTCACCTGCAGTTTGACTTGCACCACCATTAGCTTCAGTTATATCTTCTGATGCACAGCTATATTTACAATCTGATGTTGTTGATCCTTTAGATCTAGCTATTACTTTTCCTTTAAGAGGAAAACCATCATCTAATTTATTATCAATAGAAAAAGCATCTTCAGGTACTAAAGTATCAATAAAATTTGATTCTCTTGGACTTCCAGAAGCGTTATCAGCTCCAACGTGATAATAGTTAATACCATTTACAGAGTAAACCGTTATACCACCTGTATTTTTTGCACGTGGTATTGTTTCACCAAGCAAACCATTAGTTTCATCTCCATCATATGCACCATCTGCAAAACCTGCATTGTCCAAATGCTCCCAGAAATATACTAACTCTCCTGTTAATGTGTCAGGATCACCTTTATCATTATCTTCTAAAGCATAGTTTCCATCACCATTATGACTACCTAAACCTCTTTTATCAGCATTTCTGATGTCTCCTGGTAGAGCATTATATTTTAGCTGGAAGGTATTTACTTGTGTATCAAACCCATGTAACTGGGATATAAGCCCCCTAATTTGCGCAGCTTTAATAAGGTCTTTTCCTACTGTTACCGAGGCTACAAGCAAACCTAAAATTATTATTACTATTGATAATTCAACTAGTGAGAAGGCTTTTATATTCTTATTCATTATATTCTCTAAATTATTGTGTATTAATCTATTGTAACATTTTAAAAAATCAAAGTAAAATTTATTGTTTTTTATTTTTTTTTCGCGCAGGCTCTGCATCATACACTCCTAACAGTTTTATTGACTTAGTATAAAAGCCTAATTCCTCTAATGCATATTTTACTTTTAGCTCATCTGTATCTCCTTCAAAACTTATGTAAAATTGTGCTTCATTTGATAATCCACCTGGTATATAGCTTTCAAGCTTGATTATATTAATATTGTTTGAGGCAAACCCCCCTAAGCATTTATAGATTGAAGCGGGAATATTTCTAGCTGTGAATAATAATGTTGTTATTTTATGTTTAGTTTTAGCTGGAAGCTCTTCAATATCTTTTGCTATAGCAACAAATGTTGTTTTATTATTCTTGCTTTCTTGGAGATCGTGCTGAATAATTTCAAGCCCATTTATTTCTGCTGCTAGATTTGTACATAATGCCGCTAAATGTTTTTTATTTTGTTTTTTTATGAATTTGGCAGCAAGTGCGGTATTAAGATAGGAGTTAATTTTTAAATTTAGCTTCTTTAAATTTGCATTAGATTGCATTAAGGCTTGAGGATGAGAATATACTTCTTTTAACGCTTCTAATTTTGTTCCCTTTATCACTGCTAAATGATGCCTTATATCAAGAAAAAATTCACCTACAATATGTAAATCAGTTTCTCTAAGAAGATTATGAATTTCTGAAACTCTTCCTGAATGAGAGTTTTCTATGGGTATTATTGCTAAATTTACTTTTTCTGTTTCTACAGCAGCGAATAAATCTTCAAATGTTTCAAATGATTTTAAACTAGCATTAGGAAAGTTTTCTTTTGCAGCAAGATGAGAATTTGCTCCCACTGATCCTTGAAAGCCTATTTTTTTATTATATTCCTGATATCGCATTTGCTTGAAAATTAAGCTATTTCTCTTATTGTAATTTTAATATATAATAAAAATATAGACTTACTATTTACATCTGCAAGTAATTATTATGAATAAAAAAGCAAATAACCAGTGGAACTTATCTTCTTGGAAAAATTTTGAAGCAAAACAACAACCAAAATATACTGATCTAAAGCATCTTGATCAAACCATAAATAAACTTAAAGATTATCCGGCTCTGATTTATTTTGATGAAGCAAAAAGATTAAAAGAACAATTAGCAAAAATATGTAAAGGAGAAGCTTTTTTATTACAAGCTGGTGATTGCGCAGAAAGCTTCGCAGAATTTAGCGAATCTAATCTTACTAGATATTTTCAAATATTACTACAAATGACAGCTGTGTTAATGCATGGTACTAAAAAACCGGTTGTTAAGGTTGGAAGAATTGCTGGGCAATTTGCTAAACCTCGCTCTAGTGACTTTGAGGAAATTAATGGTAAAAAAATAGCTTCATATAGAGGTGATATTGTAAATTCTTTAGAGGCTTTGGAAAATTCTCGCATTCCTAACCCCGATTACCTAATAGAAGCATATAAACAATCTGCAACAACTCTTAATTATTTGCGCTCTTTAGCTAGCGGTGGCTTTTCTAGCATTGAAAAAATTAATGGTTGGTTAACAGATTTTGCTGTAAACACTCCTGAAAATAAAAAATTATTAGATATTGTTGAGCGAATTAAGGATTCTGCATATTTTTTCAAAGCTTGTGGCTTTGACCTTGAATCTGACAGAGATTATAATAGTGCAGAATTTTACACCTCTCATGAAGCATTGCTTTTAAATTATGAAGAAGCTTTAACAAGAAAAAATCCTATCGATAACAAATATTATGCATGTTCTGCTCATATGTTATGGATTGGAGAAAGAACCAGAAATCTAGATGGTGCGCATATAGAATTTTTTAGAGGACTTGCTAACCCAATAGCTTCCAAAGTTGGTTCAACTGCAAAAATTGATGAAATATTAAAATTAATAAATATATTGAATCCCGAAAATGAAGCTGGAAAATTAACTTTAATTACCAGAATGGGAGCTGATATTATCGAAGATAAACTGCCTGATATTATTAGCGCGGTTCAAAAAGAAGGCTTAAATGTTATTTGGTCTTGCGATCCTATGCATGGGAATACAGAGAAATCTAATAATAATTATAAAACTAGAAAATTCTCAAATATTTTATCTGAGGTTGAGAGTTTTTTTAATATCCATAAATCTTTAAATAGCTATGCTGGTGGTATTCATATTGAAATGACCGGACAAGATGTTACTGAATGTTTGGGGGGATCTATAAAAATCACTGAAGAAGATTTAGTCTCACGCTATAAAACACATTGTGATCCACGTTTAAATGGTTCTCAGAGCTTAGAGCTTGCTTTTTTAATTGCTGATAGACTTAATAAATAATTATTTCTTACAAAAAAAACTAGTTACCTTATCCTTAAACGAACCTAATTCTAATATATTAGATATACGGTTATTTATGAATTTTTCTAAATCTTCATTAGTTATGTCTGCTTTCTTGATATAATAAGCAAGAGTTGTGCTATAAATTGCTGCTAATAAACCTCTTTTTGTGTAATAATTAAAATCGGCAGAATCATCTCCAGCAAAAATCCATATTTCATCACAAGTTTTAGCAAGAGATTTAAATGCTAAATCGGCATTTTGTGGTTTTAATAAAAATTTAGCTATATCTATGATGATTTCACGATCATTTAAAGAAAACCTTATTAAAATTGCTGCTTTTATTTTATCTCTAATTTTTAGGTTTTTCTTTTCCTGTTTTTTAAGCTCTTTAAGCATTAAAACATCGTTATTTTCTAAATGATATTCTACTAAATCCTTTATAGATGGAAAAACATTACTAAAACCTGTTTGCTTTTCAGTTTCTGTTATCAACTCATCACCTACCCCATATAATGGTAATAATTCTAGAGCCGTTTTTAAAAATTTACTTTTTAATTTTTCAGTCATTATATTGATTCTGCAGCAGAGATTATTTCAACTAATTCAGTTGTAATTTTTGCTTGTCTGGTTCTGTTATATTGTAGATTTAATTTCTTAATTAATTCTGCACAATTATTTACAGCATTATCCATAGCAGTCATTCTTGAGCCCTGTTCAGATGCGTAAGTTTCAAGAAGGGACTGAAAAATTTGTGTGGTAATATTTTTAGGGATAATTTCATCAAGCAACAATTCTTTGCTAGGCTCATATTCAAACTCTAATGATTCTTCAGTGGAATCAGACTCTTTAATATTCACAGGTATTAAATCTATTTCTTTAGGTTCTTGAGCTATTGCCGAGCTAAAATATGGATAAATAATTTTGCAAATATCAATTTCCTCTTCTGTGAATAGATTAATTATTTTATCTGATAATTCTGTTGCATCATTATATGATATTGCCCTTGAACTAAAACCAAGCTGATATTCATGGATATAATCTTTAAACTGAGCTTCTAATTGATCATTTGCTTTTTTACCAATTAGCAGCAATTTTACTTCAAGATTTTCTTCTTCATATTTAGCTATTGCTTGTTTTACAAATTTTACAATATTTGTATTTAAGCCTCCGCATAAACCTCTATCTGAGCTATTAACTAATAAAAGAATTTTTTTAGCATTTTTAGTGCCATAAATTAAAGATCTTTCATTATTATTAGCGTTATTATCACTTGCTTGAGAAGATATAATATCTGCTAAGGTTTCTGTATATAGCCTAGCATTCTCAGCGGCCTCTCTTGCTTTTCTAAGCTTGGATGCTGCAACCATTTTCATGGCTTTAGTTATTTTTTGAGTTTGCTTTATGCTGCCAATGCGAAGCTTTAAGGTTTTTAAATCTGCCATTATTTATTTTCTAGGAAATCTTCACTAAATTTTTTAATATAATCTGCGAGCTCTTCTTTTAAAGAGTCAGATATTTTTTTCTCTTTAGTAATTATATCAAAAAATTCTTTTTTGTTGATTTTGATGTCATTTAATAAAGCTTGCTCAAATTCAATAATATTATTTACAGCTATTTTATCAAGATAACCATTTACTCCAGCAAAAATTGAAATTACTTGTTCCGAAACTTGATATGGCTTATATTGATCTTGCTTTAGAAGAGAGGTTAATCTTTCACCTCTTGCTAATAATTGCTGAGTTGATTCATCAAGGTCAGATCCAAATTGAGCGAATGCCTCCATTTCTCTATATTGCGCTAAATCTAACTTAATTGAACCAGCAACTTGCTTCATGGCTTTTATTTGCGCAGCAGATCCCACACGCGAAACTGATAAACCAACATTTAATGCAGGCCTAATACCCTTATGGAATAATTCAGACTCAAGAAATATTTGCCCATCTGTAATAGAAATTACATTTGTTGGGATATAGGCTGATACGTCTCCTGCTTGAGTTTCTATAACAGGTAAGGCTGTAAGTGAACCAGCTCCTTCTGCATCAGACATTTTTGCCGCTCTTTCTAATAATCTTGAATGTAAAAAGAAAACATCTCCAGGGTAAGCTTCTCTTCCCGGAGGTCTTCTAAGTAACAAAGACATTTGTCTATAAGCAACAGCTTGTTTACTTAAATCATCATAAGCAATTAATGCATGCATTGAGTTATCTCTAAAATATTCACCCATAGCACAGCCTGTATATGGTGCTAGGAATTGTAATGGTGCAGCTTCTGATGCTGATGCAACAACTACGATAGAAAATTTTAATGCTCCTGTCTCTTCAAGAGTTTTTACAAATCTAGCTATTGAAGATCTTTTTTGTCCTATGGCTACATAAATACAGTAAAGCTTATCTTTCTCTTCGCCTTTCTCATGAATTGGAATTTGATTAATAAAGCTATCTAGAATAATAGCAGTTTTTCCAGTTTGTCTATCACCAATAATTAATTCTCTTTGGCCTCTTCCAATTGGTATTAAGCTGTCTATTGCTTTAATTCCCGTTTGAACAGGTTCATGCACCGATTTTCTTGCTATGATTCCCGGCGCTTTTATTTCTACTCTACTGGATTGCTTTGCATTGATTGGGCCTTTTCCATCTATAGGGTTTCCAAGTGCGTCAACAACTCTTCCTAAAAGCTCTTTTCCAACTGGGACCTCTACAATTTTTCCAGTTCTTTTAACTGTTTGCCCTTCTTCTACCAATCTATCATCACCAAATATAACTATTCCGACTGTTGACTCTTCAAGATTAAGAGCCATCCCTTGAATTCCTCCTGCAAATTCTACCATCTCTCCAGCCTGAACATCATCAAGACCGTAACAAACTGCTACACCATCATTCACAGAAATCACCTCACCAATTTCCGATAATTCTGCAACATCATTAAAATCAGAAATTTGCTTAGTTATTATGTTAGATACTTCTGCTACATTTATGTTCATATTTTACCTAAAATTATATTAATATTATGCTAATAATGTTTTTTTACTGTTAATTTCAAATAGTTTTATCTTGTTGGCTAAACTGCAATCTATCATTTTTGAGCCAATGATAATTTTAAGCCCTCCAAGGATTTCTTGGTCTATAATATTTGTGCAAATTATCTTTTTTGCAAATTTATTTGTAAGAACTTCGTTTATTTCAGTAATTTCTTTAGTAGTTAATTTATTTGCTGATATAATATTGCAGCTTTGCTCATTATTATTTTTTTGCCAAATAAGTTGATATTCAGAAATGATATTACTAATGTGATTTAAGCGTTTTTTAGATATTAGCAAGGCTAAAAAATTATTTACTTCCTCTGAAGGATTTAAATTTTCAGTAATTATTTTTACCGTTTGTTTTTTTGTTTTATCGTTTAGATAAGGGTTTTTTATTATTTTATTAAGCTTTTCATTTTCTTGAAGCAGAGCAAATATTGCCTTAAAATCTTTTAAAATAGATTCGTGATTTTTTCTTTTATCTGCCAATTTAAAAATTGCATTAGCATATTTTTTAGCAATTAGATTATTGGTAAGTATTTTTTTTGACATTATAAAATGTGATTATTGGCATAAATTTGCTGTTAATATTTATATTTTTATTTATCAAATTACAAGAGGAAATAATGTTTTTTTTCTTTATGAATTAGCTAAAATTTATTGGGTCTATATCTATTTTTATTTTAAGATCATTTATGTTGTTAAATTTTGATTTAATTAACATATTAATATCATGATTAAAATCTGATTTTTTACTTTTTATCAATATTCTGTATCTGTATTTATTACGTAAAAAATGTAATGGCGCTTCTGAGGGCCCTAAAACTTTATATTTTTTATTTTCTTTTAATGATTTTGCCAATATTTGACTGTTTGTTTTTGATATATTTTTATTTGAAGAGCTAATTATAAGAGCTATTAACTTGCAAAATGGTGGCAAATTATATTTTTCTCTTTTATTGATTTCATCTTCATAAAAACCTTCTATATTTCCTGTTATTAGATTGGTATAAAATCTCATATCTTTATTATAAGTTTGAATTAAAACCTCTCCTTTACCCTCTTCTCTTCCTGCTCTTCCTGATATTTGATGTAAAATCTGATATAGCTTTTCTGAATATCTTAAATCACTTACATCACCTATATCACCATCAATAACCCCTACTAAATTTAACTTTTTAAAATGATGGCCTTTGCTGATTATCTGTGTTCCTATTATAATATCTATTTTATTTGCTTCAATTTTAGCAAAAATATCTGCAATTTCTTTATTATTTTTACTCTCATCGCTAGTTATTTTGGCGATATTTGCTTTTGGGAATTTTTCTTTTATCTCTTCAACAACTCTTTCAATCCCATAGCCATGTAAGCTGAAACTATCTGTGTTGCCACAATTTTTACAAGAGCTATCAACAGGAATTTGATAATCACAATGATGGCAATCAAGTATTTTCTTTTTTAAATGACTTACTAGAAATACATCACAATTTGGACATTTAAATATATAGCCACAATTTTTACATATTTTTAGCGGAGCAAATCCTTTTCTATTCAGAAAAAGCATTATTTGTTCCTTTGCTACTAATTTTTCTTTTATTTTAAACGCCAACTCCTCTGAAATTGCTTGATTAGTGACTAGATTTTCTTTTTTCATATCAATTAATTTTATCTCTGGAAGATCTCCTTTAAATCTTTCTGTTAATTTTACTTCCTTATATTTTCCTATGTTACAATTATGCTTTGTTTCTATAGATGGTGTTGCGGATACTAAAATTATCGGGATATTCTCTTTCATTGCTCGTACAATGGCCATATCTCTAGCATGATAAACAGGGCTCTCTTCTTGCTTGTAAGAGGCATCATGCTCTTCATCTAATATTAGCATTTTTAGATTTTTAAATGGCAAAAACACTGAAGACCTTGCCCCTACAACTACTAGCGATTCATTTAAATTTACCCTGTTCCAAATTTGTTTTTTTTCTTTTAAGCTAGAACTTGAATGCCATAAATATGGCCTCACTTTAAATCTTTTATAAAACTTATCTATAAATTGTTTTGTTAGTAAAATTTCTGGCAGCAAGATTAAAATTTGGCTATTTTTTTCTTTAAGCTTATTCGCCAAGAGATCAAAATATATTTCGGTTTTTCCAGAGCCCGTTATGCCATTTAAAAAGCTAACTGAAAATTTTTTTTCATTAATTAAAGGCCTTAATTCTGCAAGTGCTTTTTGCTGTTTATCGCTAAAATTTGCCGGTTCATAATTAAAAATATTATCAGATGTTTTTTTTACGGCCTCTTCTTTGCCAATAAAATTTAATTTAACTTGGTTGCTTAAATAATTTTTTGCAAATCCTTTAGTTATTAATTCTTTTTCTTTTAATTTATTATTTTCTAATAACTTAATAAGTTCTTTTCTTTTTTGGCTTAATTTTGATATTGAGCTATCTTTTAGATAGTAAAATATTTCTGTTTCTTGGTAAGTTAAAATTTCTGGCTTGGCTATTATTAACTTTGCTAACTGATTATGTGAAATATGATTATAATTTACGAAATAATTACAAAATTCTAAATATGAGTTTTTGAGAAGATTTGGGGTTATAACCCCTTCTATCTTTTTTAATTTTTTTAAATCAAAATTTACTGAGCTTTCTTCTGCCCAGACAATTCCCATTAATTTTTTTTTAGCAAAAGGCACCAAAACTAAATCACCTATTTCTTCATCTTTACCTAGATAACTAAAAATTTTTTCTATATTTAATGGTAAAATTACTTTAAAAATTTTATTCATCTATTTATAAGTAAATTAAAATTAAGCAGATTTATATGCCTATATCCAAACTTCATAAAGAAAAAAAACTAAAAAATTACACAATATTAGCTTTGTTGATTTTATTAATTGTAATTTTATTAGCCTTAACTTATGTGAAATTAAGCTAAAATGCCTCTTAAACAATTACAAAAGGAGTGCCTCAAAAGAAAACTGCGCTTAACAGCAGATAGGGAGTTAGCTTTTAAGATTATTTCAGAGCAAAAACAGCCTATAAAAGCATATGATTTATTGGATATATTTAAAAAATATAAAAAAAACTCCAAACCGCCAACTATTTATAGAGCTTTAGATTTTCTGCAGGAAAATGGTTTTATCCATAAGATAAATATCTTAAATAGTTTTTGTAATTGCACTCATATGGATGATGAACATAATTGTCAATTATTCATATGTAATCAATGTAATAAAGTTAATGAATATTGTAATAATAAAATCCTAGAAGAAATTAATTCTGAGGCTAATGATAATGCATTTTCTGTTCGAAATATAGTTACAGAAATTTATGGCATTTGTAGAGAATGTAATGACAAAAAATAGATCTATAATAAAAATTAAAAATCTAAATTTTATTAAGAAAAACTTTAAAATAATTGATAATGTTTCTCTTGATATTAATGAAGGTGAAATAATTCATTTAATTGGACCAAATGGCGCAGGAAAAACTAGCCTTGTAAAAATGATTATAGGGTCATTAAAAGCAACTAGTGGTGATATTTATAAAATTTCTAATTTAAAAATAGGCTATGTTCCGCAAAAATTAAACCTAACTAATTTTTTAACAATAAAGGCTAAAAATTTTATAAAATTAGATGGTGTAAAAATTGATAATAAAATTTTAGAGATATTAGAGATTAATGATTTGCTTAATAAATTTCTTGCTGATTTGTCAGGTGGAGAATTACAAAAAATCCTTTTGGCTAGGAGCTTGATGTTAAAACCAAATTTATTAATTTTAGACGAAGCAGATCAAAATTTAGATGTTTCTGGACAAGCTGATTTTTTTAAATCCATATATAAAATACATAAAACACATAAAATTTCTATGTTGGTTATTTCTCATAATTTACATTTTGTAATGGCTAAGGCAAGTAAGGTTTATTGCCTTTATCACCATATTTGCTGCTCTGGATCTGCCAAAAAGCTAACTAACGACCCTAGGTTTTCTGAGTTATTTAGTAATTATACTCACTCTCACAATAAATAGATATTATGTTAATTTTTGAAGATTTTATAGTCAGAGTTTTTGTAGCAGGAATATTACTTGGGATAATTTCTGGGCCTATGGGTTCATTAGTTATGTGGCAAAAAAAGGCTTATTTTGGTGATTCTTTAGCGCATAGCGCTATTTTAGGAATAGCTGTTTCTTTATTTTTATCTCTTGATGCTAATATTACAATTTTATGTATATTGGCATTATTTGCCTTATTGCTTTTTATAATTGAAAATAAATCATCAATTCCAAGTGATACAATATTAGGGGTTATGTCTCATAGTAGTGTTGGCTTTGGTATTGTTTTATTGTCATTAAAAGAGGGTATTAATTTTGATTTAGAGGCAATATTATTTGGAGATATTCTTTCAGTATCCAAACAGGATTTATTTTATTTATTTATTTCATCTTTTATAATTTTAATTCTAATAAAAATATTTTGGCAAAAATTAATTTTAATTGCATTAAGCAAGTCTCTTGCACAAGCAGAATATGGTAATAAGGTTAATAATATTAAATTAATATTTATCTTTATGCTTACCTTATTTATTGGTTTAAATGTTAAAATTGTTGGTATATTAATTATTAATGCCATGCTTCTTATATCGGCGGTAAGCGCAAAGCAAATTAGCAAATCTCCTCTAGAAATGGCTATTTTTGGATCGATTATTGCCTGTATTTCTGTGTTTTTTGGTATGATGTCATCTTATTATATAGACCTTCCTGTTGGAGCCTCGATTGTATGCTGCTTATCTTTAATATTTTTTCTTATTAGCTTGGCTAAATTTATTTATTCTCGCTTAGGATAAGCTTGACATTGCAAAATGTTACATTATAACAGCTTTAACTTTTTAAACAAGAAAATGATTAGTCTGAAACCAACATTAATATGCGCTTCTTTGCTTTTAATGGCAAATAATGCTTATGCTAACCCTTCTAAAATTAAGGAGTTAGAGGCAAGAATAAAAAAACTTGAAAAATCTGCAAATCTTATGTCATCTAAGCAGGATCTTGGTTCTGCAATAGAAAGAAAATTATCCGGAGATAATAGATTCAATCCAGCTATTTCTATGATTCTCAATGGTAGCTATGCAAATTTTACTAAAGATTCAAATGAAATTGAAGGTTTTGTAGTTGGTCATGAAGGAGAAAGAGCTAAATCAGGTATTTCAATTGATCAATCCGAATTAAATATCTCTTCAAATATTGATGATAAATTTTATGGAAGCTTAACTGCTAAAATCGTTCAAGAAGATGGTGAAGATAAAATAGAGCTTGAAGAAGCATATGTGCAAACTTTAAAATCTTATTATGGTTTTTCTGCTAAAGCTGGAAGGTTTCTTGCAACAATTGGTTATTTAAATGAGCATCATACTCATACAGATAATTTTGCCGATCGTCCTTTACCATATAGAGCATTTTTAAATAAGCATTTTTTTGATGATGGAATAGAAATATCTTATTTATTCCCTACTGATTTTTATTTCGAAACAGGTTATGCACTATTTAGAGGTGATAGCTTTCCTGCAGCAGGAGCAGAAGGAAATGGCTCTGGAACGCAATCTGGATATTTAAGAATTGGTAGTGAAATTGCCAAAAATCTTGAATATAGAATTGGCTTTTCTTTCTTAAATAGCAAAACTGGTTCAGAGGCAAGGAAAGATGAAGATCAAAATGATGTATTTGCTGGTGATAGTGATCTAGCAATTGCAGATTTAAAACTAAGCTTTTCTCCTGTGAATAATGTTAAAAAACAGGAAGTTATTTTACAAGGTGAGTATTTTTCTAGGACTGAAGAAGGAATAATAAATTCTGTTGCTGGACAAAAGGAAGAAACTAGCGGTTTTTATGGTGAAGCAATTTATAAATTTGCTCCTAAATATAGGTTAGGCTATAGATATTCTCGTTTAGATAAAAAAAATCAAGAATATACACCTGAAGTAAACTCATTTATGTTTGACTATAGTAATTCTGAATTTTCAAGAATAAGAGTACAATATAATGCTGATAATGCTGAGGCTAAAACTGATAACCAATATATATTTCAATATATTATGAGTATTGGTGCTCACCCAGCACATAAATTTTAATTATTAATTTTATGAAAAAAACATACAGATTATTTTTAATAATCTTTAGTTTATTTTATGCAAGTAACTCACAGGCAAAATTAAATATATTTGCTTGTGAGTCTGAATGGGCGGCTTTAGTAAAGGAAATAACCAAAGATCAATCTGATATTTTTATTGCCGTACACCCCAAACAAGATGCACATCATATTTCTGCAAAGCCATCTTTAATAGCAAAGGCAAGAAAAGCAGATTTATTAGTTTGTAATGGCGGTGATTTAGAAGCTGGCTGGTTACCTATTATTATAAAAAACTCTCGAAATAATAACATAATTACTGGAGCTACTGGTAATTTTATGGCAACTGATTATGTCGAGCTAATTGAAAAACCAAATAATATTGATAGAAAATTTGGAGATATTCATATTTATGGTAATCCACATATTCATTTTTCTCCTGACAATATTCTTATAATTGCCGAAGAGCTATTAAAGAAAATAACTTCTTTAGATCCAAAAAATAAGGAATATTATAATGATAATTATAATAATTTTAGAGTTTTATTTTCTAAAAAAATACAAGATTGGAGAAAAATTAAAATAAAGAATGAGATTATTGTAATTCATCGCAGTTATAGTTATTTGCTCAAATGGCTGGCTGTACAAAATTTTTATACCATTGAAAAATATTCAGGAGTTAGCCCTTCTCTTAAGCATTTAAAATATTTACGGGATAAATTTACTTCTGATAAAAAATTTACTGCTTTAGTTTGTGATTTTGATGATAAATCATTAAAAAAATGGCTAAGCGAATTTAAAAATATTGATGTGTTAAATATCAAATATTCTCCAGAATTTGATGAAGATATAATCAGCTTTTTCGATAAGGTTTTTAAAGAAATTTCTGATAGTCAGAATCTATAATTCTTTTTGTATTGAAAATATTATATTATCTGCTTCACCCATCTGATAATTTTTATATTTTTGATATAATGTTTTTTTATATTCAGTGCTAAATCTAAGTGATTTATTATTTTTATTAGATAGAATTTTATTAAATCCTATTTTAGCATAAATTTTCTCAGAGCCTGAATTAGCTGCGTTTCTACTTATTGACATAGCAGGGTTCTCAATAGCTTTATCACTACCTTCTATGGCTTCTTCTTTGGCGAATTCTAATGCTGAAGATAAGCTAAAATTATTATTTAGTAATTTAGAATACCAAAATGATAATTGATATTTGTTACCGTAGCTATAATCCTCACTATTTTTATGAATATTAAATTTAGCTTTTAATTGATAGCCCAGTGATGAACTATTAAAATATTTTACGTTATTATAGGCAAGAAAAGGATCATATGTACCTGTACCTAGTTGCATTTTATATGGAAGTCTAGTGCCGTTATTTACTTTTTTAATATTACCAGTTGGAAGAGATAATCCGATGGTTAATTTGTTATTTTTAGCTAAGCTTAAAATATTTGATATTTTTATATCTCCTACTCCTTCAGATTTCATCTTTGAGATTTTTTGATTCATTTGATTCTTCATGCTCATTTTATTTTCATTATATGGTAGCATTAACATTAAAGTATTTTTGTCATTTAAACCATACATTGCACCTAGCATATGCATTTTCATTTTCATTTTTATTGGCTTCATCATTAATGGCGCTTCTGATATTTTTTTATCTCCTAAATATATATTTTCCATATTCATATTCATAAATTTATATGAAAACATTATTTCACCTTTTTCATGACTATGATCTCCCATTATTGAAGCTGGGGCATGGTCATCTGCTCTTTTAGCATATACATTTAATGAAGTAGTTAATAATGAAGCTATAATGATTTTTTTTAACATGATTTTAAGCGTAATATTTTTATGCGTTGTAATATAACAGGATTTATTTATCAATATTATTTAAATAATTTCTAATTTTAACATTTCAGAGAATGTCGGTGATTTTCTAATTATTTTGAAATTTTTTTTATCAACTAATACTTCTTTTATTAAGGGTCTGGCATTATATTCATTGGCCATAACTGCTCCATAAGCACCAGCTGATCTTAATGCTATAAATTCGTCTTTTTTTATCTGACTAAGATTTATGTCTCTTGCGAAAATATCACTTGTTTCACAAACAGGCCCTACAATATCGTAACTTTCTGTTTTTCTGAATCTTTTTTTGCTAATTAAAGAAAATTGGTGAGTGGCATCATAAAGTGCTGGACGCATTAAATCATTCATGCCTGTATCTAATATAAGAAATTTTTTTTCTTTAGTGTTTTTAACCAATATAACTTTAGATACTAAAATACCTGCATTTGCTGCAATTACTCTACCTGGTTCAATAATGATTTTTTTATTGTTAAAACCATAATCATCTATTAATTTTTTTACCATTATACCAAAGTAATTTGGTAATATTATTTCTTCATTTTCATATGGTGCAGCAAGCCCTCCACCAAGATCTATGCTGTTAATTTTTATTTTTTGTTTTTCTAGTTTTTTTATAAATTCAAAAAGCCTTATAAAAGCATCATTAAATGGTTCTAACTTATAAATTTGTGAACCTATATGGGTTGATACTCCTTGAAAATTAATATTTTTTAACTTTAGAGCATATTTTATTATTTCTTCTGCTTCATCTATATTTATACCAAATTTATCGCCTTTTTTTCCAGTTGAAATTTTTTTATGTCCACCTGCGCTGACATTGGGATTTACTCTTATTGCTATATTAGCAGTTTTTTTAAGTTTTTTTGCTAATTTATCAATTATAGCTATTTCTTCTTTAGACTCAGTATTAAATTGTAAAATATTCTTATTAAGGCCATATAATATCTCTTCTTCTGTTTTACCAACTCCTGAAAAAACTATTTTATTAGGCTTACAACCTGCTTTTAATGCTTTATATATTTCACCTGCTGAAACAACGTCTATTCCTGCTCCTAATTCTATGAGAATTTTTAAGATATTAATATTATTATTAGCTTTGCAAGCAAAACAAATTAATTTATTTTCAAGATCTAATGCCTGATCAATAACTTTAAAATGTCTTGAAAAAGTTGCCTTAGAATATAAGTAAAAAGGTGTTTTTACTTTCTTACAAATATCTTTTACTGCTATATCTTCTGCAAAAAGTTCGTTTTTATGGTAGTTAAAATGATCCATTTATTTTTTTTCTGAAATTTGTTGTTTTTTCTCAAGATATAAATCTCCTTTTACACCGCATGAATTTAATAGGAATAGGGTAAAAATTAAAAATATTATTTTCATTATAAATTTTTTAAGGCCTCTTTTAATGCTTTAGCAACTATCTTTGGAGAAGTTCCTCCTAATGAATCTCTTGATTTAACTGATGACTCGATAGTTAATATTTTATAAATATTTTTATCTATTTTTTGATGAAATTTTTGTAATTCAGAAATTTCTAATTCAGCTAATGCACAGTTTTTTTCTTCCGCCAAGCGAATTATTTTTCCTGTTAATTTATGAGCATCTCTAAATGGCAATTTTAGGTTTTTGACCAAATAATCTGCTAGATCTGTTGCTGTAATATAACCTTTTTGGCATGATTTAAGCATATTTTCTGCATTAATTTGCATGTTTTCTATCATTTTAGCCATTATTTTTAAAGAAATTGTTAAATTATCATAACTATCAAAAACTGGCTCCTTATCTTCTTGCATATCCTTGCTATATGATAGTGGCAAAGCTTTCATTGTGGTTAGTAAAGCTATTAGATTACCATTTATTCTGCCTGTTTTACCTCTTATTAATTCTGCTGCATCAGGATTGCGTTTTTGGGGCATTATGGAGCTTCCAGTTGTAAATTCATCTGATAATTTTATAAAGGAAAATTCTTGGCTCATCCATATTATTAGCTCTTCAGCTATACGACTAAGATGAGTCATAGAAATTGTGGAGTTGCTTAAAAAATCTAGAGCAAAATCACGATCAGAGACAGAATCTAATGAGTTTTTGCTATAGCTTTGAAAGCCCAGTGATTTAGCAGTGAATTTTCTATCTATAGGAAATGATGTTCCTGCAAGAGCTGCAGAACCTAATGGTGATTCATCTAATCTTTTATTAGCATCAGTAAAGCGCGATATATCTCTTTTAAACATTTCGATATATGCATGACAATAATGAGCAAAGCTTACCGGCTGTGCCGCTTGAAGATGGGTAAATCCTGGTAATATTACATCAAGATTTGCTATTCCTTTATCATATAAAGATTTAATTAAATTTTTTAATAAATTTATTATTTCTTGATTTGCCTCTTTGATATAGAGCTTAAAATCTGTGGCTACTTGATCGTTACGAGATCTTGCAGTATGGAGCTTTCCTGCAATATCGCCAATAAGCTCTTTAAGGCGAAACTCAATATTCATATGAATATCTTCTAGCTCTTTTTTAAAATTAAATTTATTTGATGCTATTTCTTTTTCGATAGTTTTTAAACCAGATATTATATCCTTTGCTTCTTTGCTGTTGATTATTTTTTGCGCTTTTAGCATCTCACAATGAATTATAGAAGCCTTTATATCTTGTTTATATAATTTTTTATCAAATGTTATTGAAGCATTTATTTCCTGCATTATTTCATTAGTAGCAGATGTGTAGTGGCCACCCCACATTGGATTTGATCCTGTCTTTTTCATTTTTTCTTTGTAAATTTTAATTTTTTATTTATAAAATCTTTATGTATTTTTGGCTATAATTTTCGATGCGAAAACAATCTTCAGGTTTTATAATTTTATTTTCAACATTTTTTATATTAATAATTGTTAGTTTTTTTCTTTATAACAATTATTTTAAAAAAATCGATTCCGAACAAATATATACTCCAAAAGCTGAAATAGGAAGAATTTCTCCTCCTGAAATTTTACCTGATTTTTCTTTTATTAATGAATCAGGTGATGAAATAAATATTCACAAATTTAAAGGAAAGGTTTTACTCATAAATTTTTGGGCTACTTGGTGCATGCCCTGTGTTAAAGAATTAACGCAATTTGATAAGATGATTGAGATATTTGGCAAAGATAATATAAATATTATTCCTATATCTATTGATAGTGTTGGCGGAATAGATAAATTGAGAGAATTTTATAGAAAAAATAACATAAAAAATCTGCCAATATATAAAGACAAGAATTTAACCGCTTATGAAGCAGTTATGTCTTTTGGTGTTCCAACCTCAATTATTGTAGATCGTGATTTAAATGCTCATGTTAAAGTATCTGGTTATCTTAATTGGCAAGATCCTGAAATAATGAATATTCTAAACTCTTTATAATAATGCGAGATCTAATTATTGCTAAATTAAGCAAAAATATAAATTTTTCTAACTTGGAGGTTATAGATGAATCATATTTGCATCAAGGCCATATTGGTTATAATCCTACTGGCGAGAGTCATTTTAAAATTATCATTGCTAGTTCGGATTTAAATAAGATAAAAAAAATTGAGGCACATCGCTTGATTAATAAAATATTAAGAGATGAAATTAAAAATATTCATGCTTTATCAATAGAGTTAAAATGAAGTTATTTCTATTAAGATTTTTAATAATTCTTCCCTTATTTTCATGCGTAGAACAAAAGCTTACCTACAAAGGAGATTTATTAAATCAGAAAATTGCTAAAGATAAGGATATCAAAGCTCACCGTATTTTTGAAGCTAAATCACTTAGCTTAAAAGAAAAGGAAGAATATTTTTTTAATAGATTTTCACAAAAATTCATAAAAAAACCTGAATATTTAATAAAAAGATTCATTGATAATAAAAATAATAACTATGAAAGCCATATTGATGATGCAGCGTTTTTTTTGTCATATCTAGCTTTAAAATACGCTAATGACAGACAAGAAAAATATCAAGATTTGGCTCTTAAAATATTAGATGGTATTTTTTATTTAGAAAATATTGATGGCTTTAATGGCTATATGCCTCGTTTTGTAAGCGGTGATGCTAATAAAATAACTAATAATGATGTTCCAATAAGAACTAATAGTTATGCTATTTTATCTTTTGCTTATTTTTTAGCATATGAAAATTTTAACTCCCCATTAATAAAGAGTAAAATTAAAAAGCACTATTATGTAATTACAAAATATTTTCTTGACCGAGATCTTAATTTAGAAACTCCAGATGGTGTTGATATTAAATATGCCTCACTTGATGCTAAATTCATAACTAGTAGACAATTAGATGGTGTGGCTTTTTTTGAAGTGGCTAATAAAATATTAGCAGATTCTGACTTATCGGCAGAGATAGATAATATTTTACATAATGTTTTTAGAAAAAAATATCGTAAAAAAGGCAAGAAAATATCAAGCAATATACTGGGTTTTTGGGATTTAGCTACTCCTTCTTCTAATTGGTTAAATTTTTTAAAATTATATATAGCTGTTAAAGCAAGTAATGATGCAATTTATAAGGATATGTTTGCAAATTATTATTTAACAGTAGAAAGCGAGAAAAATTCTTTTTATGACTTGTTATATATTGATATATTTTCACGTGAAAAAACAAACAAAATATCTAATATTTTAGTTGCTTTAAACAGC
>CBFHSE010000021.1:0-26603 GCA_965658435.1 Rickettsiales bacterium
CTAAATCACAAGCTTGAATTAGAGTTATACCTTTTGGCACTTCGTAATCCGTTCCATCAATTTTTATTTTAACTGTTTCACTCATTTTAGTTAGCGCTGTAATTTTCAATTCTTTCTAATATTAAAGGTCTAAAATGTCTAATCAAACCTTGTATAGGCCAAGCCGCTGCATCACCTAAAGCGCAAATTGTATGACCTTCAATTTGTTTTGTTAAATCATATAATTGATCTATTTCTTCTTTTTCTGCATTACCATCTACAAAACGATTCATCATGCGCATCAGCCAACCTGTGCCTTCACGACATGGTGTACATTGGCCACATGATTCATGTTTGTAAAATGCAGATAATCTTGCTATTGCTTTTATGATATCAGTTTGCTTATTCATTACTATAACTCCTGCCGTTCCCAAACCAGATCTATGACTTGCTAAACTGTCAAAATCCATAGTAACTTCGTCACATATTTCTTTTGGTAATAATGGCACAGATGAACCACCAGGAATTATAGCAAGCAAATTATCCCATCCACCTATCACTCCTCCTGCATGTTTTTCAATTAGCTCTTTAAGAGGTATTCCCATCTCTTCTTCAACATTACAAGGTTTGTTAACATGTCCTGAAATACAGAATATTTTTGTGCCCGTATTATTTGGCTTACCAAGTGAAGAAAACCATTTAGCACCCCTTCTCAAAATAGTTGGTACAGAAGCTATAGACTCAACATTATTAATGATTGTTGGGCAACCATATAAGCCTATTATTGCTGGAAATGGCGGCTTTAATCTTGGTTGACCTTTATTTCCTTCAATAGATTCAAGCATAGCTGTTTCTTCGCCACAAATATATGCACCAGCACCTCTATGGACATGTATTTCTATATCCCAATCAGATCCACATGCTTTTTTACCTATTAAGCCATCTTTTTTTGCTTCGATAATTGCTTGCTCTAAAATTTGTGCTTCATTGTAATATTCACCCCTTATATATATGTAACAATTATTTGCACCAATTGCTTTTGAAGCTAAAACTGCCCCTTCTAGTAATTTATGAGTTTCATGACGAATAATGTCACGATCTTTACATGTTCCTGGCTCAGACTCATCTGCATTTACTACTAAATAATGTGGCTTATCATTATTTTTTGGAACAAATGACCATTTTACACCTGTAGGAAACCCTGCTCCCCCTCTTCCTCTTAAACCAGAATTTTTAACTTCTTCTATTAACCAATCTGATCCTTTGGCGATTAAAGCTTTAGTATTTTTCCAGTCACCTCTTTTTTTTGCAGCTTCAAGTGAAGCGCTTTCAAAGCCATATAAATTTTGATATATTTTATCTTTTTCTTTAAGAGCCATTTTTCTTTATTTTATTTTCTGTTTGTGGTTCAGATGCATTTCTGCCTGTTTGCGAACCTATCTTTACTTCTCTGCCATTTTTAAGAGCATCTAAAATCTCTACTATTCTTTCTTCGCTTAAATCTTCATAATAATCATCATTTATTTGCACAATTGGAGCATTAACGCATGCGCCTAAACATTCTACTTCTTTAATAGTAAAATATTTATCTATTGTTGTTTCATTAAGCTTTATTTTTAAATGTTTTTCACAGGATTTTAAGATTTCTTCGGCACCTCTTAACATGCATGGTGTAGTTGTGCAAACTTGAATTAAAAATTTACCAACTGGTTTTAGATTATACATGCTATAAAATGTAGCAATTTCATATACTCTAATAGGCGCTAAATTTATAATGCTTGCTATGTAATCCATAGCCTCAACCGTTATCCAACCTGAATTTTGCCTTTGAGCTAAATCAAGCAAGCCCATTACAGCGCTTTTTTCTTTAGTTTTTGGATATTTAGCAATTAATATTTTTGCTTTTTCTTGATATTCTTTAGTAAATTTAAAATTGTTCATTTTTACCTGTCTATTTCTCCAAAAACAACATCCATTGTACTTATAACCGTTACTACATCTGCTATCATATGACCTTTTGTCATAAAGTTAATGCCTTGTAAATGAGCAAAACCTGGAGCTCTTATATAGCATCTATAAGGTTTATTAGTTCCATCTGAAATTACAAACACGCCAAATTCACCTTTAGGAGCTTCTACTGCCTGATAGGTTTCCCCACTAGGCACGTGATAACCTTCTGTATATAATTTGAAATGATGAATCAGAGATTCCATAGTATTTTTCATTTCATCGCGTAGAGGTGGAGAGATTTTTTTATCTGATGTTTGAAAATCTCCATCTGGCAACTCTTCACAACATTGCATGATGATCTTTACAGATTCTCGCATCTCTTCAATTCTTACCAGATAACGGTCATATGAATCTCCATTTTTACCAATAGCAACATCAAAATTAACTTTATCATAAACATCATATGACTGAGATTTTCTTAAATCCCAGGCAATACCTGATCCCCTTAACATAGGGCCTGTAAAGCCCCAATCTAGTGCCTGGGCTTTAGAAACTACACCTATATTTACTAATCTTTGTTTAAAAATACGATTTTCTGTTAGAAGATCCTCTAAGTCATCAATATATTTTGGAAAAATAGTAAAATATCTATATATATCTTCAAGAAGACCCGCTGGTAAATCTTTGGCAACACCGCCTGGCCTAAAATAATTTGCATGCAATCTGGCACCACAAACTCTTTCATAAAATTGCATTATCTTCTCTCTTTCTTCAAATAACCATAAAAATGGAGTCATTGCTCCAACATCCAAACCTTGAGTTGTGATATTTAATATGTGATTTAATATTCTAGTTATCTCTGAAAAAATAACCCTAATATATTGAGCTCTTTCTGGAACTTTTACTTTTAATAATTTTTCAACCGATAAGGCAAAAGCATGCTCTTGATTCATTGGGGAAACATAATCAAGACGATCAAAATATGGAATAGCTTGTAAATATGTTTTATGTTCTATTAATTTTTCAGTACCTCTATGTAACAAACCTATATGAGCATCTGCTTTTTCTACAACCTCTCCATCTAAATCTAATAATAGACGTAAAACTCCATGGGCGGCTGGATGTTGCGGCCCGAAATTTAGAGTCATATTTTTGATGTTTTTATTGTTCTCTTTGCTCACTTTGTTCTTTTTCTTCACTTATGTTAGCTAACGCTTTTTCGTCACCAGGTAATATTTGAGCAGCATCTTGCCCTTCCCATGGGCTTAAATAGTCAAAATTTCTATATTCTTGATCTAGCTTTACTGGCTCATATATAACTTGCTTTTCCTCAATGTCATATCTCACTTCTTCATAACCTGTTAAAGGGAAATCTTTACGTAAAGGATGATAATTAAAATTATAATCTGTTAATATTCTTCTAAGATCGTTGCTGTCTGTAAATTTAATCCCATACATATCAAATATCTCTCTTTCATACCAATTAGCAGCAGAGAACAAATCTTGTATTGTCGGAACCTCCTCTTTTTCACTTAATTTAACTTTTATCCTGATTCGTTGGTTAAATTTTAGACTTAGCAAATTATATACAACCTCAAATCTTTTTTCTAAATGCGGATAATCAACCCCACAAATACTTATTAACATTGAATATAAATAGTTAGTATCATCACGCAAATCTCTTAATAACTCTCTTATATTTCCTTTAGAAACTAATAAAACTAGTTCATCACCAGCAGCAATATGTTGCTCTGCCTGGTGTTTTTTTAAAAACTTTTCATCTAGATCTAAAAGATTATTTTCCATTCTAGCTTCTTCTTAACTTACCAGTTCTTTTAATTTTATTTTGCAACTGCATAATACCATATAATAAAGCCTCTGCAGTTGGAGGGCAGCCAGGCACATAAACATCAACCGGCACTATTCTATCACAGCCCCTTACTACTGAATAAGAATAATGATAATAACCTCCACCATTAGCACATGAACCCATAGAAATAACCCATTTAGGGTCGGCCATTTGGTCATATACTTTACGCAAGGCTGGAGCCATTTTATTTGTTAAAGTTCCAGCTACAATCATAACATCGGACTGCCTTGGTGATGGCCTAAATACTAAACCAAAACGATCCAAATCATAACGCGCCGCTGCACTATGCATCATTTCTACAGCACAACATGCTAAACCGAAAGTCATAGGCCAAAGAGAACCTGTTCTAGCCCAATTTACTAGCTGGTCTAATCTTGCTGTAACAAAACCTTTATTGTCAATTTGACTGATTGCTTGTTTTAAAATTAAATCTTGGCTATTATTATCTACTCCCATTCCAAAGCACCTTTAAACCATTCATAGATGAAGCCGACAGTTAAGATTGTAAGAAAAATCATCATTGACCAAAATCCCAACGCTCCGATCTTTCCTAGAGATATAGCCCATGGAAATAAAAAAGCTATTTCTAAATCAAAAATTATAAATAAAATTGCTACCAAATAAAATCTAACATCAAATTTAGCTCTGGCATCCCCAAAAGGTTCAAAGCCACATTCATATGCTGATAATTTTTCAGCATCTGTTTTTCTAGGGGCTGCAATAAATGGTATAGCTAAAAGAGCAAGAGCTATAGTAATAGCAAAAGCTATAAAAATTAATACTGGTAGATAGCTATAGACAATATTTTCCACAATATAATTATTTAAAAAATTGCCATTATCATATTCTTAAATAATCTAATTTGCCAGTGCTTTTTTTGCTTTTAGATGATACTAGCATAAGATGTGTTTTTCTTTTTTTTATATATAAAACCAAAGAGCAGCTTACATTATTGAAAAACTAAAATAGATTTACTTGATATAATTACAAGATGTTTAGAGATTTTTTGGTAATAGATTTTAAAACACTAAAGAGACTTTAGTAATAATGCCAAATTTTCAACATCTCTTTTTTTATGCAAAGAATTTACACTTACCCTTATTCTTGCCGTCTTGGCAGTTGGGGGTCTAATAAAAGCAGCGTAAAAACCTTTTTTTAAAATAAGAGAGTGAGCTTTTTCTGCAGCTTTTATATCTTTAAATTCTTTTATAAAAATAGGGCTTTTATTGTTTTTTAAACCAGAATGTTCTGCAAATAAATTTATATTTTTATGCAAAAGAACTTTATATTTATCTTTATTTGCAATTAAATCAATTGCCTTACATGCAGCTGCAACAACTGGTATAGGTAAGGATGTAGTGTAAATTAAACTTCTTGCGCTAGAAGCTAAATAATCAATTAGCTTTTTGGAACCAGCCACATAACCTCCATAAGAGCCAATAGCCTTTGATAAAGTACCCATTTGAATATAGGATTCATCTTTGAGATTACATGCAACAACTCCAAAACCATGAGCATCATCTGCTAATAAATAAGCTTGGTATTTTTTGGCTATTTTTAACATTGATTTAAGATCTGCCTGATCACCATCCATTGAGAAAATAGTTTCACTAATAATAATTATTTTTTTATAATTTTTGCTGTTATTATTTAAGATATATTCTAAATGCTCCAAATCATTATGATTAAATCGCTTTAATTCAGCTTTAGTTAATTTAGCCCCATCTAAAAGCGAGGCATGGATAAATTTATCAGCAATTACGAGATCATCCTTATCTATAAGTGCTTGCAAAATTCCAGCTGAAGTTAAAAAACCACTACCAAATATTAAAGCTGATTCGGTGTTTTTTATTTTAGCAATTTTTTCTTCCAAAATTTTATAATAGTGATGATTACCTGAAATTAATCTTGATGAAGTTCCGCCAACCCCATATTGCTTTATTGCTTTTATAGCATGAGCTTTGACTAATTTATTATTAGCCATGGCAAAATAATCATTGCTGGCAAAATTAAGGTATTTTTTGTTATTTATTTTAATGTAATTAGTATCTAAAAATTTGGCCTCTTTAAGTGATCTTAGGCTATTTTTTTCCTCTAATTCTTTAATTTTACTATCACAAAACAAATCTAAGCTTGTCATTATACTAAAACTTAGTTATTAAAAGGCTGCATTCTATATAATTTTTATGACTAAGCAAATTATTAATTTTGAGATTGGTGCTATTAGAAAAGATTGGCAATTATCTGAAGTATCTAGTTTATTTTCTTTGCCTTTTAATGATCTAATTTTTTATGCCCAACAAACTCACAGAAAATTTTTTGACCCTAATCAAGTTCAAATCTCTACATTACTTAGCATTAAAACAGGAGGATGCCCAGAAAATTGCTCTTATTGCCCGCAATCTGCACATTATGATACAGGACTTGAAAAAGAAGATCTTATGGATGTTTCTTTAATTGTGGAAGCTGCAAAACAAGCTAAAAAAAATGGTGCTTCACGTTTTTGTATGGGGGCAGCTTGGCGTAATTTACATGATCGCGATGTTAGTAAAATTTGTGATATTGTTGAAAAAGTTAAAGAAACCGGAGTGGAAACCTGCATGACCTTAGGGATGATTACCGACTCTCAGGCTTTAAAACTAAAAAAAGCTGGCTTAGATTTTTATAATCATAATATTGATTCATCAGAAGAGTTTTATGAAAAAATTATTACAACTCGTAATTATCAAGATCGTTTAGATACATTAGAAAATATTGCAAAAAACAATATTAATATTTGCTCAGGCGGTATAATTGGCATGGGAGAAACTAGAACAGATCGTATAAAAATGCTTTTAACCCTCAATAAATTAGATAAATCACCAAAATCTATTCCTATTAACTTATTAGAAAAAATATCTGGAACACCTCTTGAAGATGTTAAAGATTTTGATGTTTTTGAATTTGTTAGAACTATTGCGGTGACCCGTATTATGTTTCCCGAAGCTTTTGTTAGGCTTTCCGCTGGCAGACAAAATATGACTGAAGAAGCTCAGACAATGTGTTTTTTAGCTGGCGCAAACTCCATTTTTTATGGTGAAAAACTTTTAACTCAAAATAATCCTAAAGAAAATCAAGATTTAGAATTATTTGAAAAATTAGGAGTTAAAGCTATTTAGTTTTTTTTAAGAAGCGGATCAAAGCCGCCTTTTGAAAATGGATGGCATTTTATAAGCCTCTTAAAAACAAGCCAACTAGCTTTAATAACATTATAATTTTGATAGGCTTCTAAAGCATAGCTAGAGCAACTTGGCACAAATTTACAACATGGAGGATATAAAGGAGATATAAAATAACGATAAATAATCAAAGGAGATATTAATATATTTTTTAAAAATTTAGGCATTGGCAATTTATTGCTAATTTTTAAATAATATTTTTTAACCTATTTAAGACCTCTTCTTTACCAAGCACCTCCATAATTGAAAATATGCTTGGAGAAATATGCGATGCTGTAAGAGCAATTCTTATGAAGCCTGCTATGTTTTTCATTTTAAGATCTGCTTTCTCCGCAAATATTTTGCAAGCTGAATATAAAGAATCATGACTAAAATCATTTTGAGATTCAATGAATGAAATAACATCTTGTTGCAAAGATGATATTTTATTTAAGTCATATATTGCTTTTTCTGTTAGAGATTCTTTGGCTTTAAAAGCCTCTCTTAAAAATAAAACCGATTCTTTAAATTGATTAATATTTTGAGCTCTTGCTTTTAACTCATATAGTAAATTGCTAATTCTGGTTATTTCTAAAGATGTTAAATCTTGATAATGGCTAGTAATAATTTCCAGCAAGTCATTATTATCTTTTTGCTGTAAATAATGAGAATTTAAGAAATCTAATTTTTTAAAATCAAATCTAGCTGGCGATTTGCCAACATTGCTAAAATCAAACCATTTTATGGCTTGAGCATCTGATATAATTTCAGCATCCCCTTTGGCAAAGCCAAGCCTAAGCAAGTAATTTCTTAATGCTTCTGGTAAATAACCAAGATTTTTAAATTCAGATAAAGCAGTAGCACCATGTCTTTTAGAAAGTTTTTTACCATCACCTCCATATATTAGAGGAATATGCGCAAAAATTGGCGCCTCTACGCCAAGAGCGTTATAAAGAATTATTTGCTTTGGTGTGTTTGCTAAATGATCGTCACCTCTAATTATATGGCTTACTCCCATATCATAATCATCTACCATAACAGCAAGCATGTAAGTTGGGGTACCATCACCTCTTAATATTACAAAATCTTCAATTTCTTGATTGGCTACTTTAATATCTCCTTGCACCAAATCTTTGAATTTTGTTTCTCCTGTAAGAGGTGCTTTAATTCTTACAACTGGCTTGATGTTTTTTGGTATTTCCTTGCCAGCTGGTTCACGCCAATAATTATTATATTTATAGCTTATTTTCTTTTCTTTAGCCTCTTCTCTTGCTTTATCAAGCTCTTCTTTACTTGCATAACAGTAATAAGCATGACCTGTTTTTAGCAATTTATTTACTATTTCTACATGTCTTTCAATACGTGCAGATTGATAAATTATTTCTGCATCATGCTTTAAGCCCAACCAATTTAAACTGGTTAAGATTTCTTCTTTAGCTTCTTCTGTTGATCTTGCTTTGTCAGTATCTTCAATGCGCAATAAGAACTGGCCATTACTATGTTTTGCAAATAGATAGTTAAATAATGCAGTTCTTGCGCCACCTATATGGAGCATTCCAGTTGGTGATGGAGCAAATCTTACTTTTATTTGAGTCATTTTTTAAAAATCCCTTTAAAATTAAGCTAATTAATAGCTTTAGCTTATTCGTTTTACAAGTTTTTACTTGCTTTTTCTAAAACAAGCCATATATTTTCACACCCTATTAACAAAATTTAAAAATTCTACACAAATTTATGGCTACACGCATAAGACTTGCAAGAGGAGGTTCAAAAAAGAAACCTTTCTACAGATTAGTTGTTACTGATAAAAGATCTCCAAGAGATGGTAACTTCATTGAAAAAATTGGAACATATAACCCAATGCTTGCTAGCGACAATAAAGATAGATTTCAATTTAAAAAAGAAAGAGTAGAATATTGGCTTAACACTGGGGCAAGCCCTTCAGAAAAAGTTGCTATATTTTTATGGGATAATGGCTTTAAAAACGTTGAAAAATATTTACCAGCAGCTTTTCCTAAATCTAAAGATGAAAGAGAAAAAATAAAAGCTGAAAAAATAGCAAAAGCCAAAAAAGAAGCTGAAGACAAAGCTAAAAAAGAAGCAGAAGAAGCTAAAAAAGCTGAAGAGGAGGCAAGAGCACAAGAAGCTCAAGCTGAACAGCCAGCTGAAAATGAAAGCGCAGCAGCTCCCGAAGAGCAACCGGCAGAAGCTGAAAAACCAAGCGAAGTAGCAGAAGATAAAGCAGAAGAAGGTGACAAAACCGAAGCAGCTAGTTAAAATTGCTGTAATAACCCAGCCGCATGGTATTGCTGGAGAGCTTAAGGTTAAATTTATTAATAAAGAATTTGATCCTTTTCCTTATAAAAATTACTATCTTGATTCAAACATCATAAATCCCGTTATACGTGGCAAAGTTAAAGATGTTGCCATTTTTAAAATTTTAAACTGTGATAATAGAGATAAAGCCTTATCTTTAAAAGGCAAAAACATCTATATCGCAAGAGATGAATTCCCTGAAATTAAAGATAAAGATGAATATTATATTGATGATTTGCTTGATATCACAATATTAAATAATGAAGGCAAGGTTATTGGAAAAATAACCAATATGGAGAATTTTGGCGCAGGTGATATTGCAACCATAGAATTTAACAATGGCCAATTAGTTGATTTTCCTTTTAAATCAGAAATTTTTAGCTCTGTTGATCTTGCTAATAAAACTATTATTTTTACCAATCCGGAAATAATCTAAAATTATTTAGAAAAATTTATGTTAAATATTAAAATCATAACTTTATTTCCAGATATTTTCCCAGGCCCACTTGGCGCCTCTATTTTGGGAGCAGCTCTTAATAAAAATCTATGGAAATTGGAGGTTTTTAACTTAAGAGAATTTGTTAATAATAAGCATAATAAGGTCGATGATGAGCCATATGGAGGTGGTAACGGTATGGTTATTAAACCAGATGTAATGGCCGATGCTATTGAAGCTGCATCATCTGGCAAACCAGAAAATTATCAGATTTTCTATCCAAGCCCAAGAGGAGAGATATTAACACAAAAAAAAATAGTTGAATTTGCAAAATATAACAATATGATGTTTGTTTCTGGAAGATATGAAGGGTTAGATCAAAGAGTAATTGATCATTATAATATCTCTCTATTTAGTATAGGAGATTACATATTAACAGGCGGAGAAATCGCAATTTATGCTTTTCTTGATTCTTTTGTAAGAACATTGCCTGGGGTGCTTGGTAACCCCGCTTCTATTGAAGAAGAAAGCTTTGCTGTTGGTAGTGATTATGAGAATTTGCTTGAATATCCCTTATATACTAGACCTGCCTCCTGGCAATCTAGAGAAGTCCCAGAGGAGTTGCTTAGTGGCAACCATAAAAAAATCGCAGATTGGCGTCTAAAAATGAGTGAAAATCATACTCAATTAGTTAGGCCTGATTTGTGGAATAAATATTTGAAAAATAAAGGTAAATAAAATGAATTTTATCAAAAAATTTCAGGCTGAACAAATAAAAAATCTTGTAAAAGATAAAAAACTTCCTGAATTTCGTCCTGGTGATACATTAAAAGTTGGTGTAAAAATTATTGAGGGTAAAACAGAAAGACTCCAATATTTCCAAGGTTTATGTATAGCTAGATCAGGTGATTCAATTAATTCAACTTTTGCTGTTAGAAAAATATCTAATGGTGAAGGAGTTGAAAGAAAATTTCCTTTATATTCTCCTAAAATAGCTTCTATCGAGGTTCTTAAAAAAGGTATAGTTAGAAGAGCTAAATTATATTACATGCGTGAATTACGTGGTAAAGCAGCAAGAATCCAAGAAAAAAAGGAATTTACTTCAACTAAAAAAACTGAAAAAGCACAGGTTAAATCTGTAAGTAAAGAGCAAGCTAAAGCAAAAATAGAAGATAAACCAGTTGCAGCTAAAGCTGAGCCTGCTAAAAATGAAACTAATTAGTTTTAATTAGATTTTAAGCAAAAATGAGTGGCACTACTTTATATGACAAGATCTGGAACAATCATTTAGTTTCAGATGTACCAGACAACAACCTTATATATATAGATAGGCACTTAATTCATGAAGTTACTAGCCCACAAGCTTTTGAATCTCTAAGAATAGAAAAGCGTAAAATTAGAAGACCAGAAACCATCTTAGCTGTTGCAGACCATAATGTTCCAACTCTTAATAGAGCTGCTGGAATTGAAGATGAAACATCAAGAATTCAAGTTGAAACTTTAGAAAAGAACTGCCAAGAATTTGGCTTAAAATATTTTGACCTCCAAGATAAAAGACAAGGAATAGTCCATGTTGTTGGGCCAGAGCAAGGCTTTACTTTACCTGGCACTACACTAGTTTGCGGTGATTCGCATACTTCTACTCATGGAGCATTTGGAGCTTTGGCATTTGGAATAGGTACAAGTGAGGTGGAGCATGTTATGGCTACCCAAACTTTAAGACAAAATAAGGCTAAAAACTTAAAAATTGATATTATTGGTAAAAAGCCAAGCTATATAACTGCGAAGGATATAATTTTAGCTATAATAAAAAAGCTAGGTACTGCAGGTGGAACTGGATATGTAATTGAATATTGTGGCGAAGCAATTAGAAATATGTCGATGGAAGAGAGAATGACTGTTTGCAATATGTCTATTGAGGCAGGAGCAAGAGCTGGCTTGATTGCCCCAGATCAAACAAGTTTTAATTATCTAAAAGGCAGAAAATTTGCTCCTAAAGGAGAATTATTCGAAAAAGCAGTAGAAAATTGGCTGAATTTAAGTTCAGATGATGATGCTAAATTTGATAAAATAGTAACAATAGATATTGCCGATATAGATCCTTTAGTTACATGGGGTACAAGCCCTGAAGATGTAGTAGAAATTACTGGTAGCGTTCCCAATCCTGAACTTACTGAAACCGATCCAGACAAAATAGCCACCAAGATTAGAGCTCTAAATTATATGGGTTTAAAAGCTGGCACAAAAATTACTGATATAAAAATAGATAAGGTTTTTATTGGTTCATGTACTAATTCACGAATTGAAGATTTAAGGGCAGTAGCTGAATTGGTTGCAGGTCAAAAAGTTAATAAAAATGTTTATGCTATGATTGTTCCTGGCTCGGGCTTAGTTAAAGAGCAAGCTGAAAATGAAGGGCTAGACAAAATTTTTATTGCAGCCGGCTTTGATTGGCGAGAGCCTGGTTGCTCAATGTGTTTGGCTATGAATGCTGATAGGCTTTCATCTGAAGAAAGATGTGCATCTACTTCAAATAGAAATTTTGAAGGCAGGCAAGGTAGAGGAGGAAGAACTCATTTAATGAGCCCAGAAATGGCAGCATCCGCTGCTATAACAGGACATCTTACTGATGTAAGAGAATTTTTAAAATAATTTATAATAAAGCCGCAATAAAAAAAATTACTTTTACCCTTGAAAAGCTTTTTATTGATACTATATAGGGAGATAAATATTGTTTAACTTAATAAATTTGAGGACAAAATGGCTTCAGTAAAACCATTACATGATAGAGTTTTAGTTAAAAGAACTGAATCAGAAGAAAAAACAGCTGGCGGGATAATTTTACCTGACTCAGCACAAGAAAAACCACAACAAGGAGAAGTTGTGGCTGTTGGAAAAGGCGCTTTGAAAGAAGATGGCTCTGTAATTCCAATGGAAATAAAAGTTGGTGATAAAATATTATTTGCTAAATGGGGAGGAACTGAAATCACTTTAGATGGCCAAGAGCTATTAGTGATGAAAGAATCAGACATCTTAGCAGTATTTGAAGAATAAAATAATTAATAAAAGGTATTAAAATGGCTAAAATCATTCAATTTAACAATGAAGCTAGAAAATCTCTAGTAGAGGGTGTTGATATATTAGCAAATGTTGTAAAAGTTACACTTGGACCAAAAGGTAGAAATGTAATTTTACCAGCAAGTTTTGGACCATCTAAAATTACAAAAGATGGAGTTACAGTTGCTAAAGAAATAGAGATCAAATGTCCTTTCCAAAATATGGGAGCACAAATGATTCGTGAAGTTGCAAATAAAACTAATGACGTAGCTGGTGATGGAACTACTACTTCAACAGTTTTAGCACAAAGCTTAGTGCGTGAAGGTACAAAAGCAGTTGCAGCTGGAATGAATCCTATGGATCTTAAAAGAGGAATTGACCTTGCTGTTAGTAAAATTGTTGATGAAATTAAACAAAGATCTAAAACTGTATCAGGTAAAGATGAAATTGCTCAAGTAGCTACAATATCAGCTAATGGTGATGCAGAAATTGGTAATAAAATTGCAGAAGCAATTCACAAAGTAGGTAAAGATAGCCCTATAACTGTTGAAGAAGCTAAAAGTTTAGATTTCGAAGTTGATGTTGTAGAAGGAATGAATTTTGACCGTGGTTATTTATCTCCTTATTTTGTAACTAATGCAGATAAAATGACTGTTGAATTAGATGATCCTTATATCTTAATAGTTGATAAAAAAATCTCTAATTTACAACAAATTGTATCATTACTTGAAGCAATTGTTCAATCTTCACGTCCATTATTAATAATCGCTGAAGATGTTGAAGGTGAAGCTTTAGCTGCTTTAGTTGTTAATAAATTAAGAGGTGGTTTAAAAGTATGTGCGGTTAAGGCACCAGGTTTTGGTGATAGAAGGAAAGCAATGCTTGAAGATCTTGCTATTTTGACGCAAGGTCAAATTATCTCTGAAGAAGTTGGTCATAAGCTTGAAAACACAAATGTTGAAATGCTTGGAACTGCTAAAAGAGTTATTATTTCTAAAGAAGAAACAACAATTGTTGATGGAGCAGGAAGCGATGCTGACATTAAGTCAAGATGCACTCAAATCAAAGCTCAAATTGAAGAATCTAGCTCTGATTATGATAAAGAAAAACTTCAAGAAAGACTTGCTAAATTGTCAGGTGGTGTAGCTATATTAAGAGTTGGTGGAGCTACCGAAGTTGAAGTTAAAGAAAAGAAAGATCGCGTAGAAGATGCAAAATGCGCTGTAATTGCTGCTTTAGAAGAAGGAGTAGTTGCTGGTGGTGGTTGCACACTTCTTAGAGCTTCTAAAGCATTAGATGGTTTAAAAGGAGCTAATGAAGATCAGAATGCTGGTATTGCGATTGTTAAAAAAGCTTTACAATCTCCAATTAGACAAATTGCAGAAAATGCAGGTGTTGATGGTGCAGTTGTAGCTAATAAAGTTCTTGAGAATGATTCAGAATCTTTTGGTTACGATGCGCAAAATGGTGAATATTGCGATTTAATTAAAGCAGGAATAATTGACCCTGCCAAAGTTGTAAGAGCTGCTATTCAGGATGCTGCATCAGTTGCTTCATTATTAGTTACTACTGAAGCTTTAGTTGCTGAAGACCCAGAAAATGATGATTCTGCAGGCGGAGCTCCTATGGGAGGAATGGGAGGAATGCCTGGTATGGGAGGAATGCCTGGTATGATGTAATATTTAATAATTTTAATTATTAATAAAGTTAAAAACCCTAGCTCAAAAGGCTGGGGTTTTTTTATAAAAAAATTCCTTTTTAAAATTTTTAAATTTAAATATAATAAAATTTAATTTTTATCATGTCTAAAACAACTCAAAATAAACCTTTTAAAATAGCTGTAGAAGAAGGAAAAATTTATGCTTGGTGTAGCTGTGGCTATAGTAGCAAACAACCATTTTGTGATGGTAGCCATCGAGAGTCTGCTCCTGAATATAAATCTGTGAAATGGGTTGCTGATGCAACTAAGGATGTTTATTTTTGTGGTTGCAAAAAAGCAGCTGATGAAAATAAACCATTTTGCGATGGTAGTCATAGCAAGGAAGCATAACCATTAAAAAATAGCTGCGCTTTAACTGATTAATTCAAAATATTTCACTTCTGGAAAAGGGCTATAGAAATGATGTAATAATTTCTTCCATTCCTGATAATTTGCTGAATTTCTAAAAGCTTCTTGATGATCTTCAATAGTCTGCCACTTAACCAATAAAAGATAAATATTTTCATATTTAGCTGATTTATGTAATTCATGACTTATATAACCTTTGGCTTTTTTGATAAATTTTTCTGCCTTAATAAAATTTTTTTTAAATTCTTTTTCTTTTCCTTTTACTATATTTAATGTTGCTTTCTCTAAAATTATATTTTTCATTTTTAAATTTTACTCCTATATCTTAACAAAAACAGCTATTTTATACAAATTTATTTTTAGTGAATTTTAACTTGTTATAGTACTCTTTCAAAAACTCTTATTTTTGATATGATCAAGCCAGTGCTATAAAATTATTATGAGCTATATTTATGAGAAATGCTTTAACAAAAATATATTGGTGGGATATATAGAATTGCATGATGCAGTTTTTCGTAATGATCTAACTTATTTACAATTATTAATAAAGCAGGTGCAAATTTTAAGAAAGAAAATAGCTGACAACATACACCACTTGATGTTGCTATAGAAATAATGGAGATTATTTATAGCAAAAATTTCTTGATGTAATTGCATATTCTGCTGCAAAAGATGAAATCAAATTATTAAAAGAAGCTGAAGATAAGCTATTAGCTCTTGCAATGGCTGATCATAAAGAATTAGAAAAAAACCTCCTATCAATAGTATCTTAATGCCAGATTTAAGAGAAAAAATTTTTGAGAATCTACGGCAAAAAAATGTTTTCAGTGATTTACCAGAAGCCAATCCTGCCATATTAACAGCAAAAATTGAGAAAATCTTAGAAGAATCATGCTCTGCTATTCCTGAACTAGAAAAACTCTTGTTTGGGAGCTTGGCTGAGCAAATATTTTGTTATTAATAATAAATTATTATATTTTCTACTCTTATCTAATATAGAATTAGATTGATGTAGAAAGAAAATTAACATGATTATTAAAGGATAGATTCATAAAGCTCTTTTTTTTTATAGATTTTTATACTATAATCTATTTGTATTATAACAGTAAATAGGTAAGAGACATGAACGCTAAAGTAGAACATCCTAAATCAATTTTAAAAAATCCAGAACAAGAAAGTGTCTCAATCAGGGGAGCTAAAATTAAAAAAAAAGGAGTTACATTCGGGGCAGAAGAAAGCAAAGAATTCTATAAAGATAAAGCTCCTAACGCTCTAGAAGAAGGTGTTTATACTAAAGAAATTGAACAAAGTTCTGGGAGTATGATTTACCGGGAAATGATAGAAAAAGATAAAAAAACTATAGAAGAGTTCCTTCGTCATCTTGGAGGTATTGCTCCTTTAAAGGAATCTCCTTCTAAAAGTTCAACTGGTCAAGAAACATTGAATGAAATTCAAAGATTTGTTCAATCAATTGCTAGATTAGTTGCTAAGTTTGATAGCCAAGATGGCAAAAGACGACCAAAACGCCTGTCTGAATTTTGTGATCGAGGTGAAAAAGATTCAAAAAGAGCTCTAGAACCGGTCAATCGTGAAGCAGAATATGTTGGTTTTTTTAGAATGTTAGATGAAAAGGGAATAGGGTTTTCTGATTTAGCTAAAAATAATTTAACTCAAAAAGGAGCTGGAATAAGGCTTCATTTACCCATGAATTTATTAAATAGACAAAATATAGATGTACAAGGCATGGCGGAGATAGCTCTAGCTGCGAAAAATTTGGGTCTAATTGTTACTAAACGTGTTAGTGGTGGCAAACCAGATGGATTTGAGTTTAGTATGAATCCTCAATCAGCTCTTCGTGCTTATAATGAATTAAAAGCTCAATCACAATCTACTGAACAAATTGAGCGATGTGAGAGAGAAATAAAAACAATAGAAAAACAAATAGAATTTCATCAAAAATCTTGTCCAACCTATATGCCACCTCAAAGCAACAGACTTGGTTTAGAAGAAGATGAACTTCCTAAACCTATTAAGAAGGTTAGCAATACACCTAGTAAGAATCAGGAAAAAACCACTATAACAGCACCTGTTACTCCTCCTAGAGAACCATTACGAAAAAAAGGTTTAGGAGTATAAACTACAAAAACACAGCTATATTTTATAATTAAAATAGCTATTGGGCAAAATTTAAACAATATTTACAAATAAATATTAAATTTATTTATGGAGGTAATTAACATCATTGCCTTATAATTAATAAGGTTCATAGCTCTTTAAATTATTAAAGCAAAAAATATTTATTAGAATAAAAAACTATAATTATAGCTATATGAATCACTAGTTTTATCTGTGATATGTGACTATTTTTAAGTTTTAATTTGTATTATGTTATAACTCTAACCTTAAATTAGGTGGAATATGAGTGGAAATAGAACAGGTGCAAATATAAAATCTTTAAAAGATCGTAACTATAGATGGAGTCAAACAGAATCTAACAATCCTCCCTTATTGAAATTTCTTAAATTTTTTAGGCTTTGAAAGCCGCTCCTCGGCAAGCACTACTCCAGTAGAGCAACAAGAGTAAAAACTGTGACAGGCTACCCTACTCAATCTTTATAAATTGAAAGCTCTCTAAAAAATAGAGTAAGAAATATTCAAGGTTATTTTACTGCAAATGAGATAACAAACTCTAATACAAAAGAACTAGGATCATATATGTGCCAAAATATTGTGGCCTTTGTTTTGTAATATTTTAATATTATTCTGCTTTTATATCTTCAATAATAAATTGTAGATTTTCTCTATCTTGCCATTTATTGATTTGTAGTGATCCTAAAAAGGAATAATTAGAGTGGGGATTTTTATTTATATAGTCTAATAATAAGCTATCTTTAGCTTTCCATAATATAGCATCTATTTTAGAGCCATATAAACCTGAAGAAGCTTCGGCAATAGTTAATTTTAAATGTTTTTCAGCTAATATTTTTTTATAAATTATTACACAATTTGATAATTTAAATTTAGGTTCAGAATTATGAGCTCCATATGGTGCTAAAATTTTTATTTCTTGTAATAAATTTAAATTAAGCGCAGAAACTGCAAAATCATAATCATATTCTATTATTTGATTTTTAAGAGCCTTCTCAGTTTCTTCTTTTAATAATTTATTGATATAATTGCTAAATTCTTCCAGATTTTCTGAAGTTACAGTAAAGCCTGCTGCCATTTCATGTCCGCCTCCATTTTGTAAATAATCATTCTCCCTTGCTTTGATAATTGCTCTGCCTAAATCTACACCATTAATTGAGCGCGCAGAGGCTTTACCTATTTTATTATCAAAACTAATTACAGCTGTTGGTAAATTATATTTTTCTTTGATTCTGGCTGCTACAATTCCAATAACGCCAGGATGCCAATAATTATATTCAAGATTATGGCAAATTATGATAGAATTTTCTGCTAATTTATTTTTTTCAATCATCGCAAGAGCCTCTTTCTCTACCTGCATTTCAATGGCTTTTCTTTCTTGATTATGAATTTCTAATTTTGCGGCAATCTCATAAGATTTTTCTAAATTTATTTCACTAAGTAATTTTGCTCCTAAACTTGCTTCACCTACTCTGCCCCCTGCATTAATTCTTGGCCCTAAAACAAAACCTAAATGATATGATTCAATTTCTTTTAAATCTAAAGAGGCTGATGCAGCTAGAGCCTTTATACCTATTGAAGGGTTATTGCGCATTTTTTTTAAACCAGCTGCAACAAAAGCCCTATTTAATTTAATTAAAGGCACAACATCACAAACTGTACCCAAGGCCACAATATCTAAAAAATCTAATAAATTGGGCTCTTTTTTTCTGTGAAAAAAACCCTCTTCTTGTAATTTTCTTTGCAAAGCAACTAAAACTAAAAAACACACTCCCGCTGCACATAAATAACCATAATTACTTTTATCATCATCTTGATTAGGATTTATAATTGCCAAAGCCTCTGGTTTAATGCCACTTGCTAAATGATGGTCAATTACTATTATTTCTAAGCCCATTTTCTTGCCCTCTAAAATAGGCTCAAATGCAGTTGCACCACAATCTACTGTAATTACTAAATCATAATTTTCTGCTTTTAATATTTTAAAGGCATTAGTATTAGGGCCATAACCTTCTTCTATACGATCAGGTATATAAATTCTGCTTTCTATATTTAATGCTTTAAAATAATTTTTTAATAAAGCAGAAGAAGTAGCCCCATCAACATCATAATCACCAAATATTGCTATTTTTTTATTATTATTAATGGCCTTTATAATAATTGCTGTAATTTCCTCTAAATAGTTTAAATTATAGGGGTTCTCCATGTTATTTTTGATAGTTGGAGTAACGTAATTTCTTATTTCAGCTAAATTAGCAAAACGCATTGCTAATAATTCAGCAACTAAATTAGAGACGTTAAAACTCTCTTTTATTGATGATTTTAAAGTTTCATCAAAGTTTTTTTTCTGCCAAATTTGATTTTTAAGCGATTTTTGGTTATTAGAGTTTTTTAATTTACGCATTAATTATTATGAATGATTGGCTCAAATCCGGTTTTGCAAATATGTGGCTACCATATACTCAAATGCAAAATTGTAAACTACCTCTTGCTGCAAAAAAAACCAAAGCAAGCTATATTTATCTTGAAGATGGTCGCAAATTAATAGATGGTATTTCTTCTTGGTGGAGTGTTAGCCATGGATATAATCATCCTTACATCCAAAAAAAAATGGCTGCTCAATTAAAAAAAATGCCTCATATTATGTTGGCAGGATTAGCAAATAAGCCAGCTTATAATTTAGCTGAAAATTTAGTAAATTTTATTAATAGCAACAAGCCTAATCTGGAAGATAAATTAGAAAAAGTTTTTTTCTCAGATTCTGGCTCAACCGCAGTAGAAGTTGCCCTTAAAATTGCCGTGCAATATTTCTTAAATCAAGGAATAAAACGCCCCAAAATTATTGCCTTCGAAAATTCCTATCATGGAGATACTATGGCAGGTATGAGCTTGTCTGATCCTAAAAATGGCATGCATAAAAAATTTAAAGATTACTTGCCAAAAGAATTAATTTGCAAATTTCCGCGAAACTATTCTGACTTATTAATATTTGAAAAATTTCTTAGCAAAAATTCTGTCAAGGCAGCAGCATTAATTATGGAACCTTTAATCCAATGCGCTGGGGGCATGGTTTTTCATAAGCCTTCTATGTTAGATAAAATAGCAAGATTATGTCGTAAATATAATATTTTATTAATTTTTGATGAATGTGCAGTTGGATTTTATCGTACCGGTAAAAGGTTTGCATATCATCACAGCAATATAACTCCTGATATTTTAATTTTAGGAAAAGCTTTAACAGGAGGTTTTGTTACCTTGGCGGCCACAATTACCAAGAGAAAGATTTTTAAAGAATTTTTAGATGATTCTCTGGATAAAGCATTAATGCATGGACCAACTTTTATGGGAAATGCTTTGGCTTGCTCTGCTGCTAATGCTTCTTTAGAATTATTTAAAAAATATAATTATGCTGCATATTCCTTACAGCTTGAGAAGCTATTTAAAAAATATTTAAAAAATCTTAATAAAAATAATAATGTGCAAGAAGTAAGAATTTTGGGTGCGGTTGCTGTAATTGAATTAAAAAAAATTAGCTGGTCTGAAACGCTAAAATTAAGAGAAGATTTTATAAATTTAGGAGTTTGGCTACGCCCTTTTTCTAATGTAATTTATCTAATGCCACCTCTTAATATTGCCAAAAAAGACATAGAGAAATTATGTAATGCTATAATAAAATTATTATAATTTAGGCTCTTTGCTAAATAATAAATAGTTTGATTTTATTTTAATAAATGTGTGGGCAAAATTTATTTTAGTTATTTCTTTATTGATAATTTTTTTATAAAGATCATCTAATTTATTAAAACGTGGCTTATAATTTTTATCCCCTAATAAATTAAAAATTTTGATTAAAATACGATAGGCAATTTCAGAATGTAAATTGCAAAATTCAGTTAAAGATATTTTAATTTCACTCTGATTAATTTCACATTTTTCTTTAAAAATTATTTCTGTATGTTGAATGAGAAAATCTTTTGCTCTGTTAAAATGCTCTGAAGATTGAATAATTCTTTTTTCTATTAATTCTTTATCTTCTATTTTTGTTAATAAATTTCTGATATTATTTCTTAAATATTTGGGGTTTTTATTTGTTTCATCTTCAAACCAAATTTTATTATTTTCTGTTAAATAATTAACTAATTCAGTTTTTTTTATTTTTAATAAAGGCCTAAATAATGTTAAATTACCATCTAGATTTCTTTTTGTAGCAATGCTAGCTAAACCATCAATGCCGCTTCCTCTTGATAATCTAATAAAGAAATTTTCAATAATATCATCTTGATGATGTGCAGTAATTAGCAAATTTATATTATGTTCTTTAGCATATTTGCAAAAAATATTATATCTTGCCTCTCTTGCTCTTGCTTCAAAATTTTGTTCTATATTATCTGTCTTCCATTTTTTAATCTCATGTTTGATATTATCTTTTTTTAAAATTTCATTTAATTTTTTTGCTTCTAAAGAAGATCCCTCTCTTGCTTGATGGTCAATTGTTAAAGCAAATAATTCAATATTGTTTTTTATTGCGAATTCTTTTGCTAAATAACATAATGCCATAGAGTCTGAACCGCCTGAAATAGCTATTAAAATTTTTTTAGGTAAATTGATAAAATTCTTGTGAAAAGAATTAGCAAATTTTTCTGATATATGCATAGAAATTAAGGGCAATTATTAGTGTTTGATTCTTTAATTGCTTTTTGTCTTATATTGTCTGAGACGCCATTTACATTATTGATTAATATGTCAAAACCAGAACATGCCTCAGATTTTTTTTCTAAAATAGTTAGTACTATAGACAATTTAAATAACGCATCATTCCTTCTTGGATTATCCTGATAATCTCTATATGAGATAAGATAATTTTTAGAGGCTTCGTTATAATCTTTTGCTTTGTAAGCAACCTCACCTAGCCAAAAATAAGTTTCTCCTATTTTTATATCTTCAGGATATTTTTCTATAAAAAGCTGAAAGGCTCTCCTAGCTGTATCAAATTTACCGCTTTGCATCATTTCATAGGCATATTTAAACTCATCTAGATTATCTTCTAAATGAGCTTTTAAAAATGCTTCATCTTCTTTAGGTGCAAGATTATTTATTTTATTTATTATTTGTGCCTGAATTATATCTAATTTTGAAATTTGTTCTTTTAATTCATTAATTTCGATACGTAAATTATCTAATTTTGTTTCTAATTTAAGCATTTCATAATATTGTAATGATTCTTCATTTACATTATTATTGACGGCATCAATTTTGGCTGTTTCGGCTTTTTCTGCTGCAATTAAAGCAGAGCTAGAACAAAAAATTAATAAGGTAATAAAATATTTAAACATTATTTATAAAAAGCGCCAAAAAGCTTTGATTATTTGATAATAAATTCAGCTCTTCTGTTTTTCTGATGCGCTTTTTCAGTGGTACCAAGAGCAACGGGCTTTTCTTCACCATAGCTTACAACTTTTATTCTTTTTGCTTTTATACCTGCATCAGTTAAGAATTTCTTTACGGAATAACCTCTTCTTTCTCCTAAAGCAAGATTATATTCTTTTGTACCAGTTACGTCACAGTGACCTTCAATTAATAATTGCTCTTTAGGGTTTTGCTCTAACCAGATTATATTATTAGTAAGGATTTTTTGTGATTCTTCATTTAAGTAGCTAGAATCAAAGGCAAAATTTATTTTATTTTTAAATTTAACTTTTTTTTCTAAATTTAAATCTTCTTTTTTAGGGGCAATTACTGGAGCTATTTGCTTTGTGGCATTGTCAAATTTTTGGTTAGCATTACAAGAAATTATTAGGAGAAGTAGGAAATATTTTTTCATTTTAAGTAATTATAATATTTAGTTTAAGCTATAATAGACCTAATTTAATTTTCAAGTAGGTCTTTTTCTAAAAAGATATAATAAATCAAGATAATAGCTATAAAGATCTTGTTTTAATATTGAATTTGGCTATTTTATAAAAAATTTTACAAATTATATATGAGCTTTTCTTCTCTTAGGGACTTTATTAAATTTTTAGAAAAAAATCAGCAATTAAAAAAAATTAAAGAGCCTGTTAATAGTGAATTGGAAATTACAGAAATCCAAAAAAGATTAATTGCTAAAAATGGTCCTGCTATTTTATTTGAAAATATTATTCATAAAGGTAAAAAAAATAATATTAAGGTTTTGGCAAATTTATTTGGTTCAGTTGACAGAATCGCTCTTGGTTTAAATAGCAAAGTAACTGATTTGGAAAAAATTGGCACTTATTTAGCAACATTACGCCAACCTATTCCCCCTGCTTCAATCAAAGAGGGTATAGAAATGTTACCTCTGGCTAAAAAAATGTTAAGAATGAAGCCAAAAACAGTAAAAAACGCACCTTGCCAAGAAGTAATATTGACAGGTGAAGAAATAGATCTTGATAAATTACCCATTCAAACTTGCTGGCCAAACGAGCCTGCGCCTTTAATAACTTGGCCTTTAATTGTAACAAAAGGCCCTGATAAGGATGCTAAGGAGGATGATTTTAATTTGGGCATATATAGAATGCAGCAATTTAGCAAAAATAAATTAATTATGCGTTGGTTAAAACATAGAGGTGGAGCGCAACAATATCAGCGTTTTAAAGATAGTAAAAAACAAGCTAAATTTCCGGCTGCGGCTGTTCTTGGTTCTGATCCAGCTACTATTTTAGCTGCGGTTGCGCCAGTTCCTGATAATTTATCTGAATATAAATTTGCAGCTTTATTACGTGACAAAGCGACCGAACTGGTTAAATGCAAAACCATTCCTTTAAAAGTTCCAGCTAATGCTGAAATTATATTAGAAGGTTATGTTAGTTTGGATGAATATATAGATGAAGGGCCATATGGTGACCATACTGGCTATTATAATTCAGTTGAGAAATTTCCTGCTTTTGAATTAACAGCAATTACTATGCGTAAAGACCCTATATATCTTACAACTTACACTGGGAAACCACCAGATGAGCCAAGCGTTTTGGGTGAGGCTTTTAATGAGATTTTTAATCCTATTTTAAAACAACAATTTCCAGAAATAGCTGATTTTTGGTTACCTCCAGAAGGCTGCTCTTACCGTATTGCTATTGTTTCTATCAAAAAATCTTATCCAGGTCAGGCAAAGAGAATTATGTTTGGCATTTGGAGTTATTTAAGACAATTTTTATATTGTAAATTTATTATAATTTTAGATGCCAATATAAATATTAGAGATTGGAAGGAGGTTATGTGGGCTGTGTCCACTAAGATGGATTTTGCAAGAGATGTAACAATAATCGAAAACACTCCTATTGATTATTTAGATTTTGCTTCAAAAGAATCTGGCTTAGGCGCTAAAATTGGCTTTGATGCAACAGATAAAATTGGCGCAGAAACAAATAGAGAATGGGGTGAAGAAATTCAAATGTCTGGAGATGTTATAAAAAAAATAGATACTTTATTTAAAAAAATAAACTTATGATTATATTTAAAATTTTTTATTACCACAACTTCTATCGAGAAGCTGCTGAAGCTGAACTTGAAGCTCCTAAAACCACTCCTCTATTACTTGAAGCTGCTAAACTACTAAGAGTTAAATGTGGCAATTCTATAATTTTAGATTGAATGCTATCCAGGATATCTATAGCATATCTTTTTTCAATTTGTGCTTCCGTCATACGTTTAATATAGAATTTAATTTCATTAAAAATAGTTTTTACATTTATACCTTCACCTGCCATAATATCTTCACGTATTCTTTTTATAGCATGAAAATTTGCTCCTGTATTTGGTGTTGCTGGTCCTGATCCTGATCCAACAAAACTTTTTGACGCTACTGATTGAAATTGTTTTTTCATAGAATCAGAATCAAGAGAAAATTCTGCATCTATTGGATTTATAGGAGGCTTACCACCTAATACAGCGCCTAATGCAGCATAAATAATACGCATTGTTGCGGGGGTGGTAACCTTTTTTTGTGAATCTGGCGCGAACGGTGCAACAACAGATTTGGGAACACCTATTTCTTTTATTTCTTTGATTATCATATCAAATACAAACCTTCTTAAATCACTATTTGGCTGGGTTGTCTTTACTACTTTTAAGTTCAATTCTGAGGGATCTGGTTCGAACGTTTTATTTAAATCTATTAAACCTGGTGTATTAAAAAGATGAAGATGGTCTGTTGCAGCAAGAACAATAACTGCTTGCTTGATATCTTTGATATGTGGTAATAATTTACTGCTCTCTATGATTTTTAACATTTTTGCAATTACTTTTCTTAAATTACAAGCTTGTTTAGTAATATCTTCTAGATTATCCCCATTGTTACCTATAGTTTCAGTTTTTAAATATTCGTTTGTTTTTAAATATACCATTAGCTCTTCATTACTAGCAATTTTCAAAAGAGAAAGAATAACATTGCTATTACAGTGCAAATTATGTTCTTCAATAGATAGAAGCATTTTACTAAATTCTTCATTTGCTTCTGTTTGATTACCTGCTTCCACATTTATCTTAAATTGAGATAAATGCTTGAAAAATATCTCCTGTGGATTAGTTTCCTCAGCAAATACTAAAGAAGCTGTAACCTTAATAGGTTTAAGAGCACAAAATGTTTCTGATGATGTATCACCTGGAATTGGACACATAATTAACCTCATTAAATAATTAATTTAATTTATTATATCAAAAAAATAGGCTTGCTGCTAGAGATTTTATTATATTTTTTGTATATTTTTCTTTTTTACCCGCTTTAATAGAAAATAAATAAAAAATTTGCATTTTTATATTTTATAACTATAAAGGTTGCCATATAACAACATAAAAAGAGGAGATAATGTTAAAACATAATACCACCATCATTTCTAGTGATTTATTTTTTAAATCTAATAATAAGCTTGAGTTGGAGCTTTTAAAAGCCCTTTCAGAAAATAAGCATAAATTAGCTCATGAGTTAATCTTAAAAGGTGCCGATCCTTTTAAAAAACTTAATATAGCTAATTTCCCTGATAGAATATTTGATTTTGCTTTAGAAATTAAACATAAAAGATTTCTATCACATATTTTATCTAGCGAAATTTTACAAAAAAATTTTTCAAAGGCTGTGTTTATTGCTAATTTAATCAATAAAAAAATTCCTTCTTTAGCAAATTATCCGGGTTTTTCAGCAAATATTACGCCTCAAACCGCTTTTTTTCGTTCTAATTATGATGAAAGCTCTGTAATGGTGCAAAAACTAAAACAAATTTTAATGCTAAAGGATTATTAATCTTGCATGAATAGCTATCAAATTGGAATTGTTGCAGAGTTTATATCTGCATTATTTTTACGTTTTAAGGGTTATAAAATTTTAGCTAATAGGTTTAAAACTAAATTTGGTGAAATTGACATAATTGCCAGTAAAAATAATTATATTATCTTTATTGAAGTTAAAATGCGTAAAAATAAAGCTATTTTTAATGAGTTAATTAATAAAAAACAGCTAAAGAGACAAGAAAATGCTGCAAAGATTTTTTTGAGAAATAAGAACCTGAATTTAAATGCAAGATTTGATCTTATTTTTATAAGTGCTCCCTTATATTTTAGGCATATTAAAAA
>CBFHSE010000022.1:0-25000 GCA_965658435.1 Rickettsiales bacterium
ATAAATAAGCAAATTTCTATTATTAAAAAAATCATAATAAATTTGCAGCTTGGTTTTTCTTTGTTTTTTATAAAATTAATTAAAATTACATAAATTGGAAAGCTATATAAAATAATACGATTAATATTGGCATCAATTAAGCTTAATGAATAAAAATCAGTCATTGTTGCTAAGTAATAGCCAAAAAAACCAGCAAAAAATATATTAATTAATATTTTTTTGTTTTTTAAAATATTTAAATTGGCTTTTATACCTTTAACAAATATAGAAAAGATTAAAATTAAAGGTGCTGCAATTAAAAAGCGGTAATATAATAAATCATTAACAGTTATATTTTCAAGGTAACATAATTTAACTATTATTGGCCTAATTGATAGAAGAGTTGTGGCAATTACTGTGAAATAAATCCCTTTATTTATTGTCATTTTGCATAATTTTGTTAAAAGTAAATATTAGTTTAAAAATTTGAAATTAGAAATGCAAAATATAAAAAATATTACAATTTTTGGAGGTACGGGGTTTTTAGGCCGTTATGTTGTAAAAGAATTAGCAAAATTAGGTTATAAAATTAATATTCTTTCAAGATATCCTGAAGATTCATTATATCTGAAAATGGCTGCATCAGTTGGGCAAATTAAATTTTTTCGTGGTAATATTTTTGATGATAAATTAATTGAAAAATTAATTAAAGACAGTGATGCAGTTATTAATTTGGTTGGTGTGCTATATGAAAAAAAGCAAGGGGATTTTGTTAAATATCATTCTCAATTTCCTGAATATGTTGCAAAGCTTGCTGCTGAATATAAAATTAAGAAATTAATTCATGTTTCAGCATTGGGGGTTGATAAAAATGTTATTGCCAAATATGCCTTAAGCAAATTTCAAGGTGAGGAATTAATTAAATCCAACTTTAAAAATGCGGTAATTTTGAGACCAAGTGTTGTTTTTGGGGCAGAAGATAATTTTATGAATAAATTTGCTAAAATGGCATGTTTTTCGCCTTGTTTACCTTTAATTATGGGAGGGGAGACAAAATTTCAACCAGTTTATGTTAATGATATAGCTCTTTCTATAAAAAAAATAATTCAAACTGATGATATAAAAGATAAAACTTACGAGCTTGCTGGTCCTGATATTTTGGATTTTAAAAAATTATTAGAGCTATGTTTATTATATAGTGGTAAAAAAAGGTTATTTATTAATTTGCCAAAAAAGGTCGCGTTATTTTTGGCTTGGTTTTTGGAAGAATTACCAAACCCTCAATTAACAAGAGATCAAGTTAAAATGCTTGCAAATGATAATGTTACAAATCAAGGTGCATTGACATTTTTTGATTTACAAATACAGCCAAAAAATATTGAAGAGATTTTGCCTAAATATTTAGGTGTTTATAAAACTTCATGTAATTATAAGGATTAATTAGATAAGTTTATTGCAAATCAGTAATTTTTTATTATAATATTCGTTTTTAAAATTAAAATTATGAAAACACATCAATTTCACTTAGTTAACCCTAGTTTTTGGCCTTTTCTTGCTAGTCTTTCAGCTTTTATTTTAGTATTAGGAGGGGTATTTTATATGCATGAGATGCCAATAGGTAAAATTATAATGCCTGTTGGTTTTTTACTTGTGTTCTACACTATGTATGTGTGGTGGCGTGATGTTGTTAGAGAAGCAAGAATTGACAAAGCTCATAGTTCTCCAGTTAGAACTGGCTTAAGAATGGGGATGAGTTTTTTTATTCTTTCAGAAATCATGTTCTTTTTTGCTTTCTTTTTTGCTTTTTTTCATTCTTGGATTTTTCCTGTAGATATTTTAGATGATGTTTGGCCAGTTAAAGAGGGAATATGGCCGCCTGAAAATATTAAAATTATTAATCCTTGGAGTGTTCCTTTTTTAAATACTTTAATATTGTTATTATCTGGAACAACAGTCACCTGGGCTCATCATTCGCTAATTAATAATGATAATGACTCATTGGTTAGAGCGTTGAAATATACAGTGATTTTGGGATTAATATTTACAGGATTTCAAGCTTATGAATATCATCATGCTTTAGCTCATAATTTTAATTTTACTGAAACTAACTATGGGGCAAATTTTTATTTAGCTACAGGATTTCATGGTTTTCATGTTATTGTTGGAACAATATTTTTATTGGTTTGTTATTTTAGAGCGAAATCAAAGCAATTTAATAAAACGCATCATTTGGGTTTTGAGTTTGCCGCATGGTATTGGCATTTTGTTGATGTTGTGTGGTTATTTCTTTTTGCAGTAGTTTATGTTTTTGGCTCATAACCTTATTTTGTAAATAGAAATACTCTCTTTCTAGTTCTTTTTTTGTAGGTTTTAGTACATTATATTAATGAATAATTCAAGCTAATTAGGTTTAATAATTAATAGCTAAGGTTATAGGGTTATTAAAAAATAGTTAATAATATTTAAATATTAGGGGGTGAATGTTTCATGGAAGGGGTTCTGTTTTTTATGAAAAAGAACTCTATTCACTCCATCACTTTGTTCCTAAGCATTGCTTGCCTTGTTGTTTTTTTAATAAATTTTTACTAGAATAGAGCCTTGGTTTTTTTTATTTCTTTGATAATGTTTTATTAATTTGTCTGATTTTAAAATATCTAGGATTTTTGGTGTTTCTTGATAGAGAACTCCAAATTCAGATTGGTTTGATTTACCTATTCCTGTTATGATTTCTAGTTTTTTTATATTATTATTTTTAGCAAAATATATTGATTTTTTTACTAATATTTCTGCTTCTTTAAGTGTATTACCATGCAAATCTAATATGAGAAGGTTACTAGATTTATTTATGTCATGATTATTTTTTTGTTCAGGATATTGATTGGGATTATTTAAAAATTCAGCCCAAATTTTTTGCTCTTCTTCTGGTATCTTATTATTCATCTCTATTATATATGCTTGCTTATAATAGTATTATTAGTTAATAATGGATGCAAATATTTTAAAGTTCTATGGCAGAAATAATACCTTTTGATAAGAGAGATGGTTTTATATGGTATAATGGTGAAATAATTGATTGGCAGGATGCTAATATTCATGTCTTGAATCATGGTTTGCATTATGGAGGATGTGTATTTGAAGGTATAGCTATTTATAATAATAGAATTTTTAAGCTAAAAGAACATATGGAAAGATTAATCTTTTCAGCTAAATTACTTGATTTTGAAGTTCCTTATTCTCTTGATGAATTAGTGGCTTCTTGTGAAGAGATTGTTAAAAAACAAAAAGTAACTGATGGTTATATTCGTCCTTTTGCTTGGCGTGGCTCTGAGAAAATGGCAATAAGTGCTAAGGAAAATTCTATCCATACAGCAATTGCTACATGGTCATGGCCGCCTTATTTTTCACCTGAAGCAAAACAAAGAGGAATAGATATGGTTTTTGCAGAATATAAAAGGCCTTCTCCAGATACAGCGCCTTCTGCCTCAAAAGCTGCAGGACTTTATATGATTTGTACTATAAGTAAGCATAAGGCTGAAAGAGATGGTTATAATGAGGCTTTAATGCTTGATTATGAAGGATGTATTGCTGAAGCTACTTGTGCTAATATATTTTTTGTCATTAACGATGAATTACATACACCAATTGCTGATAGGTTTTTAGATGGTATCACTAGGCAAACAATAATTGAATTGGCAAAAAGAGATAATATTAAAATAGTTGAAAGAAGAATATCTCCTGAGGAGCTAGCTAACGTTCAAGATTCTTTTTTAACTGGTACAGCTGCTGAAATTACCAGAGTTAATTCAGTTGAAACTAAAGATAAAAAGCAAAAATATCAATTTCATTTGCATGATATAACCTCAAAGCTTATTTCTGCATATTCAAAAGAAATTGGTAGGATTTAGTGCTTAGCTGGGTTTATGGCTATCATCCTGTTAAGGAGATTTTAGCTGTTAAAAAATATAAAGTTAAAAAGCTTTTTATAAAAAAATCTTCATTAGATAAATTAAATTCTGAATTGCAAATTAAATTTGATTTTCCTGTTATTATTGCTGATAAAGAAAAATTCAATTCTCTTTTTTCTGATAAAGTAAATCATCAATCTATTGCTTTGCAGATTGAAGGGCAATTATTTAATACTGAAAGTGAATTATTAAATAAAATTAATAATTTAAATAAAATAGTTATTTTAGATCAAATCACAGATGTTGGTAATGTTGGGGCTATTATTAGATCAATGATTGCTTTTAATATAAAGGATTTAATTATTACAGAACATGATTCTGTTTCAGATTTTGCCGTTTTAGCTAAAGCATCTGCTGGTTTGGTTTCTAGAATAAATTTATATAAAATTACAAATTTAAATAATTTAATTAATAAATTTCAAAAAAATAATATTTGGTGTCTAGGTCTGGATGGTTCTGCTAAAGCAGATATAAATCAATTAAAAAAATTTGATAAATTGGCTATTTTTCTTGGTAATGAACATAAAGGCATAAGAGATTTAGTTAAGAAAAATTTAGATTTGTTAGTTAAAATTCCAATTGCGGATAATGCTGAAAGTTTAAATGTATCTAATGCGGCAGCTATTAGTTTTTTTGTGACTAATAAATAATTATATAAAGTTTTTAAGAATAATTATTTCCCAACTTACCATATAGTTTTTTTTGCTTTTACAAATATGATAGAGGTTTCTATCAAAATATTTTTTTCTTTGGTTGGTATTAGCTCCAACATTTTTTATGGTATGAAAAAATTCTAATAGGTTTTTATATTCATGTTTTATTAATTGAGATTTTACTCTTAAATTTGGTATTTTTATTTCTTGTAATTGTTCTTTTAACTTATAGGTTGGGGTAAGGTTTTTTAATTTTATTTGTTTGAAATCTTGTTTTATTTCTTTGAAGCTATTTTCACCTAATGTACTTATAATTACAGTTGCGCCTGGTTTTTTTACCCTTTTTATTTCTTTAAATACTTTTTTTTGATCGCACCATTGTAAAGCTAGAGAAGAGATAATTATATCAAAATGGTTATAGGGAAGGGGTAGTTTTTCAATATCAGCTTTGATGGTTTTGGTGTTTTTAATTTTTGCTGCTTTTTCAAGCATTTTTTCTGATAAATCAACTTGCGTAATTTCAATATCTTTAAATTCTGTATTTATTAATTTTGCTATAAAACCCGTCCCACAGCCTAAATCTAATATTTTAGCTCCTGGTTTAATATGTTTTTTTACCATAAAAAATAATTCAGAGGCTATTTCTTTTTGAATTTTAGCATAGCGGTTATATTGATCTGCTGCTTTAGAAAAATTATGAGCTATTTTGATTTTATCAGATGTTGAAGTCATTAATTATTTTTTTAAAAAATATTTTTTTGTTGATAAAAGCTGCATGGTTAGTTTTTTCTAGTTCTATTACTTTAGTATTTTTGAATCTAGTTGCAAAGCTTTTTACATGATTTTTATAAATTAAAAAATCATTATAAGCAGAAATGAAGGTTATGTTTGTTTTTTGCTCTAGGTTTGTTTCTGCATTTTCTTTAAGTTTTTTTAGCCAGTAAATTAAGTTACTAGTAGAGTAATTATAGTTAATTAATTTTGCTTTGTTTTTGCTGCCAAAATTTACAAATTGTTCGAATTTTTTTAATGTTTTGTTTTTATTGATAAGTAAATTATTTGAAAATATTTGGTAATTAGTACTGTTAATACCATTATTTTCACATATAAAATTATAAGCAGTAGTAATGAGAATTAAGTTTTTAATATTATGTTTTTTAGCTAATTTTAAAGCTATATGGCCACCTAAAGACCATCCTATAATCAGGCTATAATTTTTATTAGCTGTTTTTTGATATATTTCATCTTCTTGCATATTGATATAATCAAGATAATCAGCTTTTAGATCCAAATGATGATTTATGCTGTCTGGTTTTGTTGCAAAGCCAGAGATTGTTAGGATTTTATTTTGCATATTCTTTTAAAGATTTTCAGATGTAGCTGCAAGTGCAGCTAATTCTGCAATTAAATTAAAAGCATTTTTGTTATTGTTAAAATCTTCTTCATTATCAGCTGGTATAAAACTAGTTCCCTTGCTTGAATTTAGATTATTAAATTTATCCTTAACATTATTACTTCTTATTATTGTGCCAACTGATTTACCATTAATTAGATATATAAGAGGTTCAGCAGGATTATTTTGATAATGATTGATAGTTTCAATGCCTTCTTGAATTAAAATATTATTATTACTAACCTTATCTTTAATGATGCTCATTTTATTGCGGGTTTTTTTATTTATATTGAGGATTTCTTCATGATGTTTAATTGTCATGATGCCCATTCCGTATGTGCCGTGATTGGCTTTAAGAAAAAGATATGGTTCTTGTTTAATATTATGCTGTTTATATTTATCAGTTAATTTTTTTAAGATAATTTCTGCCTTTTTTGCTAATATATCTAATGATTTTTTTTCTTTAAAATTAATATTTTGTGCAAGAGCACATTCAGTTTGAATGTAGAAAGGTTCAAAGTTAAATTCTTTGGCGAATTCATTGCTAATTTTATTATAGCTTTCAAAATGATTATATTTACTTCTTTTATACCAGCCCATTCCGGTAGGTGGGGTGATTTTTTGTGAAATATTTTGTAATATTTCAGGGCTACCAATGCTAAAATCATTATTCACAATAATTAGCTCAGGTATAAAATTATTGTCTATAGAAATTATGTCTTTTGTACGAGTTACAGGCTCAATAGTAATATTTTTTCCAGTTATATCTTGAAGAGTTAGGCTGCTTTCTAGTTCTATGGAGATGGAAGCTATTTTGACATTTTTATCTAATGCTTCAAGGCATGACTTAATAATGTTTAAATTATGAAGATAATTTAAATTTCTAGTGTGATATTCTGCAATAATTAAAATATTTTTGATGTTTGTTGCAATTATTTTATGCAATTCCTCTTGAATTTTCTTTTGACTTATAAGAGATAAATTGTTAAAGCCAGCTGGAAAAATATTTGTATCGATTGGTGCTAATTTTTCTCCAGAATAACGTAAATCAACAGAATTATATAGAAATGCTTGATTATCTTGATATTTTGAGGCAAACCATTCAGAAATGAGTTTTTTTCTGTTTATTGTTAGGTTATTCAGAAAGGGTAGTATTTTTTCCATAAGTGTTTATATTATTTTGAGTTATGGGGAGAAACTTTAAACAGTAAGGTTATTAACTAAGAATATTAGGCTCATGAAAAATAATGTAAATTTATTTAAAGACAAGAAAAATGGCTGATTTATTGGATAGAGCGCAAAAAGAAAAAATCAAAGAAGCGCAAACATATGATGCTTCTGCCATTGAGGTTTTAGAAGGGTTAGAGCCAGTTCGTAAAAGACCTGGAATGTATATTGGTGGAACGGATTTAAATGCTTTGCATCATTTGATTTCTGAAGTTTTTGATAATTCTATGGATGAGGTAGTAGCTGGTTATGCTTCTAAAATAGAGGTTAAATATCTGGAAGATAATAGGGTGGTTATTATGGATGATGGTAGAGGTATTCCAATAGATAAGCATCCTAAATTTCCAAATAAATCTGCACTAGAAGTAATTTTAACAACATTACATGCTGGGGGTAAATTTGGTAATAAAGTTTATCAAACTTCAGGTGGTCTTCATGGTGTTGGTATTTCTGTTGTGAATGCTTTAACTAGTGAATTAATCGTGGAAGCTGTAAGAGATAATATTTTATATAGGCAAGTTTATTCAAGGGGAAAGCCAATAACAAAATTAGAACAAATTGGTGAAGTAAAAATAAAATCAGGAACTATAATTTCATTTGTACCAGATGTAGAAATTTTTAAAAATAATGTAAATTTTAGTTCTGTAAAAATATATAATTTTATTAAATCAAAAGCTTATTTATTCAAGGGAGTTAGAGTTAATTGGGAGTCATATAAGGAATTTGAAGATGTTCCCATTAAAGAAAAAATTTGTTTTCAAAATGGTATAATAGATTTGTTACATGATATATCTGATGGACAACCAAAATTATTTGAAGAAGAATTTTCTGGCTCTGAAGCAGTTGATCAATTTGGTAAAATTGAATGGGGGGTTAATTGGCCAGAATTTACCAATGGGGAAATTAAAAGCTTTTGTAACACAGTGATGACTCCACTTGGTGGAACCCATGAAGCTGGATTTAGGCTTGGTATGTTAAAAGCTTTGCAAAAATTTGCTGAAATTCATAATAGAAAAAATTTAAATATTATTGTAGATGATGTATTAAATGGTTCTGTAATTGTCTTATCTTTATTTATCTCTGAACCATTATTTCAGGGGCAAACTAAAGAAAAGCTTGTATCCAGAGATGTTACTAAAAAATTAGAGGAAATCATCAAGGATAAGTTTGAGATTTTTCTAACTCAAAATGTTAAAAATGCTAATTTATTATTAGATTATTTTGCTAGTAAGGCTCTTGAGAGGTTGAAAAGAAAAAAACAGCAAGAAGTAAGTCGTAAATCTATTTTAACTAAATTAAGATTGCCAGGTAAATTAACAGATTGTTTAAAATCTGAAGCTCAGGGAACAGAAATATTCTTAGTAGAGGGTGATTCTGCTGGAGGTTCGGCGAAGCAGGCTAGGGATAGAAATTTTCAAGCTATTTTGCCTTTAAAGGGTAAAATATTGAATGTTGCTAGTAGCAGCAAAGATAAAATAATGGCTAATCAGGAAATTAACGATTTAAATATTGCGCTCGGATGTGGTAATGGTTTAAATTATAAGGCTGACCAACTGCGTTATGAAAAAGTTATTATTATGACTGATGCAGATGTTGATGGTGCTCATATTGCTTCTTTATTAATGACATATTTTTACCAAGAAATGCCAGATTTGGTAAAAGATGGACATTTATATTTGGCTGTTCCACCTTTATATAGAATAACAGCTGGTAAAAAAACATATTATGCTAATGATGATGCTGAAAGAGATAGAATTTTTGCTGAGTTAGAAAAAAAATATAAAAATATTGAGCTAGGTAGATTCAAAGGTTTGGGAGAAATGACACCTATTCAGCTTAAAGAAACTACCATGGATCCAGATAAAAGAATTATGTATAGGGTAGAACTCAATGCTGAGAATGCAGAGGATGCGGCAGAAAAAGTAAATATTTTAATGGGTCGTAAAGCTGAATTACGTTTTAAATTTATCAAAGAGCAGAATTATCTTTCTGTTAAAGATTTAGAAAATATGTAATTAAAAAAATATCAGTTAGTTGAAAATTTAAAAAGCTATTATATAATATTAATTATAACTAATAATTAGGTTTTTTATGGATTTATCTCGTTTTCAATCTGCGGTAAAATCTGATGCCAGATCATATGATCTAGGATTAAGAGATTTTATGATCGGTGTTTATAATAATATGTTTGTTGGAATTGCAATAACTGCAATTGTTGCTTTATTGGTTAGCTCTTCTGCTTCTTTAATGCAATTAATTCATGCTACTCCTCTTAAATATGTGATCATGTTTGCGCCATTTGGTATGGTTATGTTTTTTAGCTTCAAAATAAATAGTGCAGCATATTCTACATTGAAAGGTGTTTTTTACGGTTATGCGGCATTAATGGGTGCTATGCTTTCTTATATATTTATTGTATATACAGGAGCATCAATAGTAAGAACTTTATTCATTACAGCTTCAATGTTTGGAGCTATGAGTTTATGGGGTTACACCACTAAGAAAGATTTAACATCAATGGGGTCATTTTTATTCATGGGCTTAATAGGTATAGTTATTATGTCTTTGGTTAATCTTTTTATGAAAAGTTCAGCTATTCACTTCATGGTGTCTTTTTTAGCTATTATAATATTTGTTGGATTAACTGCTTATGAAACACAAAGTTTAAAAGCTACATATCAAAGATATGGTAATAGTGAATCAACAAAAAGAGTTGGTTTAATGGGAGCTCTTAATCTTTATATGAGTTTCTTAAATATTTTTATTCATTTATTACAATTTATTGGAGATAGAAAATAATAAATGAGTAATATTCTACCTTTAGGATTTGAAAATTTAAAAGGTGCTTCCGCAAGGAAGCACTTTTTTATTTTGACTAAGCTTATAAATAAATTTCAAGCTGAAGGCTATGATTTGTTTATTCCTTCGCTTCTTGAATATTCTGATAGTAATTCATCTAATAATGAATTTAAATTTGTAGATCCTTCTAATAATGAGACCATAAATATTAGATCTGATATAACTCAGCAAATTAGAAATATGGCTCAAAATTTTGCAGAACAAATTTGCTATTTTGGTGATGTTTATTATTTACAAGCTGAGTATCAATCTCATCCAAGAAAGTTAACTCAAGTAGGTTTTGAAAATTTCTCTGCATATTCATTTGAGAGAAATATCTCTGTGTTTAAACTAATATTAGATGCTTTGAATTTATTAAGAATTGATGATTTTACGCTTGTTATTTCTTTACCTGATCTTTTTAAGAAAATTTCTAAGGAAAAAAATTATAGTGAAGATGAAATTTCTTCTTTAAGAAAAATTTTAACTGAAAAAAATATTTCAAAAATTAAAGATAGTAAATTCAGCGATTTTGGTGATTTGGTCGTACCAAATGAGCAAATTGATATATTAGATCATGAGTTACTCAAAAATTATCCAGATTATATAGCTGAAATTAAAAATATGATTAATGATATAAAGCAAATATCTAAATCATTAAAGATAATTTTAGATCCTTTCGATTGTAAGCATTTTAAATATCATACTAATTTTGCTTTTACATTATATGCAAATAAAAATGCTAATGTTATTGCTAGAGGAGGAGCTTTCGAAATGAAAAATAGTAAAGCAATTGGTTCTAGCTTATATGTAGAAGAAATTATGCCTTTAGTTAAAGATGTGTAATTTTGTTGTTATCGTTGCTTGCAAGATTTTTATTTGCTTTATCAATTAATTCGTAATCAAATTTGCTTATATAATCATTTAGGGCTGCTTCAAAAAACTGAATTCTTTTTATTTTTGCTCTATTGCATATTTTTTCAATATTTCTGTAAGTATCGAATTTTATTTTTATTTTGGTTGAAATCAGAGGTGAGTCTTTTAATTTTTTATTGAGGCTTATAAGAGCTTTTTTTAGAGACATATTAGTAATATTCTCTGAAAATTTTAGCTCCGCATCTGGCTAATTTTTCTTCTAATAATTCATAGCCTCTATCAAGATGATGAATTTCATATATGGTAGTTTTGCCATCTGCAATAAGAGCCGCAATTATTAGAGCCATTGAAGCTCTTAAATCGCTTGCATTTACTTTTGTGCCACTTAATTTGCTTGGTGATATTTTAACGTTATTATCACTTATATTTAAATTTGCGCTCATTCTTTTTAGTTCTTCAATATGCATAAAGCGATTTTCGAAAATTTTTTCATATATTGTGGAGCTATAATCTTGATTTAAAAGAGCTGCAGTAAATTGTGCTTGCATATCTGTTGGAAAGCCAGGATATTCTGATGTTTCTATAATAAAGTTATTTTTCTTACCAGGTTCTAAATAGGATATTTCAATACCATTATTTTTCTTTTTTAAAACTCCTCCTAAAGCTTCAAGCTGTTCTTTTATTGGGGTAAAAATTTCTATGTCTAGGTTTGGAAAAAAAACTTTTCCTTCAGTAGCTATTGTGGCAACAGCATATGATCCTGCCTCAATTCTGTCAGGAGAAATTATATAGGTTCCTCCATATAATGTTTTTACGCCATTAATGGTTATTTCTCTGTTGCTTACAGATATTTTTGCTCCTAATAATTTAAGAAAATTAATTAAATCAATTATTTCTGGTTCAATTGCGGCATTTTTAATAATTGTAGTACCTCTTGCAATTGTTGCAGCCATTATGATATTTTCTGTTGCCCCAACAGAAATTTTAGAAAACTCAATTTCATTTCCTATTAATCCTTTTTTGGCTTCTGCTATAACATAACCATCTTTTATTTCTATTTGTGCTCCTAATTTTTCTAGAGCTTTTAAATGTAAGTCTATTGGCCTACTGCCAATTGCGCAACCCCCTGGTAATGAAACTTTTGCTTTACCATATTTTGCTAATAGAGGTCCTAATACTAAAATAGAAGCGCGCATTTTACTGACTATGCTATATTTAGCAGTTAGGTTATTGATGGCTTTAGCATCAAAGATCATTGTTTTTCCTCTGGCATCATCAATGTTACCATTTCCTCTAAATGATAATTTTACTCCAAGACTTGTAAGTAAATGTGACATTGTAGCTATATCTGTTAGGTGGGGTAGATTTTCTAAAGTGACTTTTTTGTTAGCTAAAATTGTGGCAGCCATAATTGCTAATGCTGCATTTTTAGAGCCGCTTATTTTAATTTGCCCATTTAGTTTTTTTCCACCTTCTATAATTAATCTATTGGGCATTTTTTTAAATTTTAGGAAGCGTAACGCCAATTTGTTTCATATATTTGCCACTTCGGTCATTATATGATGTAGCACAAATTTTATCTGCTTTGAGAAATAAAAACTGGCAAGCACCTTCGCCAGCATATATTTTTGCCGGTAATGGTGTTGTATTAGAAAATTCTAGAGTTACATGGCCTTCCCATTCAGGTTCTAAAGGTGTAACATTAACTATTATACCACATCTTGCATATGTGGATTTACCAACGCAAATAACTAATATATCTCTTGGTATTTTAAAATATTCAACAGTTCTTGCTAATACAAAACTATTAGGCGGTATAATACATATATCTGTTTTTCTAGTTACAAACCCATCATTAGCAAAATCTTTTGGATCAACTATTGCTGAATCAACATTAGTAAATATTTTAAATTCATCTGAAACTCTTGCGTCATATCCGTAAGATGATACACCATAGGAAATTATTCCTTCTGCTTTTTGATTTTGTTTTTGTAAATTATCAACAAAAGGTTCAATCATTTGATTTTCTTCAACTCTTTTGATGATTTCAATATCGGAAAGTATAGTCATTTTCTTATTTAAAGCAGCATTAACATAGTATAAATATATAAAAAACCAACATATTTTTTAGCTCACTTGATTTGTCTTTAACATATTATTAATAAAATATTTCTTTATGAACTTAAATGATATGAGATAATGGATTTATAATTTTATTGAAAGCTTTTCTAAATATGCTGAAAAAAGAAAATTCAGAATTTATTTTTTTGTTGTTAGCAGCTACTTTTATTTCTTCTTTAATTATTGGTAATATAATTGGAACAAGTAAGTTTGTTACTATATTTTCTTTATCTGGTGATTTAGATTTTATACCTGAAATTCTTAAAAATTCTGCTGGAATATATAAAATGGCTGTTCCGGTGGGTATTTTAGCTTATCCTATCACTTTTATTGCAACTGATTTAATATGTGAATTTTACGGTAAGAATAGAGCTACTAAACTAGTTTTGGTAGGATTTATTATGAATTTATTTATGCTTGTTTTATTAACATTTGGTAATTTATTGCCTAATGCTAGTGGTGTTAGTGGCAATGAATCACTTTTCTCTTCTTTATATAATTTTATGGTGGCTAATGTTATTGCCTCAATGGTTGCATATTTAATTGCCCAAAATATAGATGTAAGATTATTTCATTTTTTTAAAAGAGTAACAAAAGGAAAATATTTATGGATAAGAAATAATGGCTCAACAATGTGTAGTCAGTTAATTGACTCTGTTTGCATATTATCAATTTTATATTATTCAAATAGTTTAGGAGAGGATATTAATTCTTTATCCACTTTGTTTATTTTAATTTTAAATTCTTATCTGTTTAAGTTCTTTTTTGCTCTTTTTGATACGCCGATAATTTATTTTTTTCATTATATTTTAAAAAATAAATTTTCTCTTAAAGCTAGTTTGTAACTTTCCTAAAAGTTAGATTAATTCTTTCTTTAAATTTTTCATTAGGATAAATTTTGCTGATACCATGATAGATTAATCGTGATTTTTCTTTCATAATTAAAATATCTCCATTTCGTAATTTTAGAGAAGAGCTTTTTTCATTTCTTTTTAGACCGCCAATTTGGAAAAGAGCATCAGCACCAATTGAAATTGATAATACGGGATAAGAAAAATCTTCTTCATCATTATCTTGATGTAAGCCCATTTTGGCATTTTCATCATAGAGATTAATTAAACAGCAATCTGGATTTATGGTTAATGTTGTATATTTTTTCCATATATTTAATAATTCTTCAGGAATAGGAGGCCAATTTTTTTGGGTATTAGGATGAGTTTCTTGATATCGATAGCCTTTTTTATCAGAAACCCAGCCATATTTACCACAATTTGTCATTTTCACACTAAATTTATTGCCAGTTTTTGGCATTGTAGGTTGATATAATGGTGCTGCTTTAAAGATAATATTTATCTGCTTAGTAACTTTTGAGATTAATTCTTTATTAAGAGCATTGGGGTAATATTCTAATCCTTCTTTAATTAGCATGTTTTTTTCTTATATTTACATAAATCTATTATCATACAATTGTTACATTCTGGTTTTCTGGCTTTGCAAATATATCTTCCATGTAAAATTAACCAATGATGAGCATGTAATTTCCATTGATTAGGTATTTTCTTTGTGAGTTTTTTTTCTGTTTCTAAGGGGTTTTTAGCATTAACTATGCCTATTCTATTACTAACTCTTTCTACGTGGGTATCAACACCTATTAAAGGTTGCTTTCTAGCGCAGTTTAAAAATACATTAGCAGTTTTTCTGCCAACACCAGGCAATTTTTGTAATTCAGTGAGATCATTAGGAATCACATTATTCATATCAATTAATTTTTTAGATAAAGCAATAATATTTTTAGCTTTACTATTATAAAGACCGATAGTTTTAATATATGTTTTTAGGTTTTCTTCTCCAAGTGCATATATTTTTTCTGCCGAATCTGCAATTTTGAATAATTTTTCAGTTGCTTTATTAACACCTTTATCAGTAGCTTGTGCAGAAAGTACTATTGCAACTAACAATGTAAATTCATTATTAGCTATTAATTCTGTTTTAGGGTTTGGGTTGTTCTTGGCAAAAATTTCAAATATTTTATTGATATTTTCTTTCTTCATTATAGCTAATATGTTGAGTGAAAATTTTGTATTTTTTATTGTTTTGTTATATAATATAATTATATATAATTTTTAATTATTTTGTGTCAAATATGAGATATTTTGTAGTTTTTTTTAATGATATTTTATAAAAAAGCATTTTCTCTTGTAGAGTTATCTATTGTAATTATTATAATTGGCTTGTTATTTGCTGGAGTATCAGCCGGTAACAGCTTAATTGAATCAGCAAAAATAAGAAATTTATTTGCCGAGATGAATGAATATGACGCTGCCCTAGTAAATTTTAATACTTACTATGAAGTTTTACCAGGTGATATGTCTAATGCTAGGAGTTATTGGGGTTCAGATGTTGATAATGGAAATGGTAATGGTATAATTCAGGCTTGTTGTGGTGATCCTAATACAGGATCAAGTTGGAGTGGTGCTGGAGAAGAGCTTGATTTCTGGGAGCATTTATTATTTGCTGATTTGATTTCTGAAGGAGCTGGAGAAAATTTTGATGGTAAGCCTAGAATAAGATATGAAGGTAATGTTCCGGGTGATAATGTACCTGAGTCTGTATTTAAAGATGTTGGTTTTATGGTAAGTGGAGATTTTCTTTATGTTGCTTATACAGATTCAACATATTACAGTATAAAATATGGTACATTTACTCCTCTCTTTGCATATAATTTTGATAAAAAGCTAGATGATGGTAAGGCAGGATCTGGCATTATTAGAGGTGGAAATGGTGCTTATGGTGGCATGAACACACCTCAACCATGTTTATCATCAGGTGATTATAATTTAGCTCAAACAAATAAATATTGTAAATTATTTCTAGCGCTAACCTTATTTAGATAATTTTATTTTTCATTAGTCCAGAGATCTCTAGCTCTTTTCTTGCTACTCGAAATTCTTCCTTCTAAATTTTTAACTCTATTATTAAAAATATTCCCAGATAACATATTTGATATATTATGAGGTAAATTATTTTTATTACCTATTTGTTTGCTGTTATTTGTTATTGCTTTATGTATTTTGATTGCCTCCATAATTTTATGGAGGCGTTTCATTCTAGCTCTTATGCGTTGTAATTTTAGTTTTTTTTTAGTTTTTTTTATCTTGGCCATTTTTATTTTTGGCGTTTTTTCTTCTTTTTATATTCTCTCTTAAATTGTCTGCAAGTATTTTGCTTTTTTCTTGTTTTTTGTTATTTTTATTAGTCATTATTCTGTTCTGAAATAATTTTTTGAGCCTTTTTGCTTAAAGTAATATTCAGTTCGTTTAATTGTTTATTATCAATGTAATTAGGCGCATTCATTAATAAATCTTGTGCTTGACCATTCATAGGGAAAGCTGTTATTTCTCTGATATTTTCTGTCCCAGCAAGTAGCATTATAATTCTTTCAATTCCTGGCGCAATTCCGCCATGAGGAGGAGCTCCATATTGAAAAGCATTTATTAATGCGCCAAATTTTTCATGAATTACAGTTTTATCATAGCCAGCAATTGCGAAAGCTTTATACATAATATCAATATTATGATTTCTTATTGCCCCGCTCGATAGTTCAATTCCATTGCAAACAATATCATATTGCTTTGAGGTTATTTCTAAAGGATTTTGCTTTTCAAGTGCATTTAAGCCACCATTAGGCATTGAAAAAGGGTTATGACTAAAATCAATTTTATTAGTATCTGAATCTAATTCATAAAATGGAAAATCTGTAATCCAGCAAAAATGAAAAATATTTTTATCTATTAATTCACATATTTCAGCAATTTTTACTCTTACTTTTCCAGCAATTTTTGTTGCTTTATTATATTCTTCGCAAGCAAAGAAAATAGCATCACCATTTTGTAAATTTCCTGTTTTTTTAATTTGAGCTAATTTCTCATCACCAAGTAGCTTGGCTATAGGGCTTTTTATTGAGCCATCATTATTATATATAATGTAAGCAAGACCACCAGCACCTTCTTCGATAGCGTATTTAATCATATCATCAAAAAATTTGCGAGGTTTATCAGCAGTTTTTGGTGCTTTAATTGCTTTTACTACTGAGCCTTTTTTTATATTTTCTTTAAAAATTTTAAAATCACTATCTTTAAAAATATTGCTCTGATCAACTATTTCTATATTTATTCTTAAATCTGGTTTATCAGTTCCATATTTTTCAATTGCGTCTTTATAGGTGATTCGAGTAAATTTATCATTTTGTAAAATAATTTTCTTATCGCTAAACTTCTTGAAGCAGTTTGTTAATACTGGCTCAATTACATTGAAAATATCTTCTTGTTCTACAAATGACATTTCCATATCTAGCTGATAAAATTCTCCTGGAGATCTATCCGCTCTGGCATCTTCATCTCTAAAACATGGGGCAATTTGAAAATATTTATCAATCCCTGAGGTCATTAATAATTGTTTGAATTGTTGAGGAGCTTGTGGCAAAGCATAAAATTTACCAGGATTTAAGCGGCTTGGTACTAAAAAATCTCTTGCTCCTTCTGGAGATGATGCTGTTAATATAGGAGTTTGTATTTCCATAAATCCCAAATTATTCATTTCTTGTCTTAAAAATGAGATAACTTCAGATCTTAATTTGATGTTTTTTTGCATCTCTGCCCGTCTTAGATCTAAGAAGCGATATTTAAGGCGCAGATCTTCAGGGTATTTTGTGTTTTCGTCAGTTATTTGAAATGGTATTTGTTTTGCTTTGCTTTCAATATTTAACGACTTAATAATTATTTCTATTTCACCTGTTTTTAGGTTGCTATTTATTGTGTTTGCCTCTCTGGCAATTACAGTCCCAGTTATTGTTACAACAGACTCTAATTTTATCTTGGCGAAATTATCAATTTCAGCTTTTTTTGCTTTGCTAGCATCTATAACACATTGAGTAATGCCATAATAATCTCTAATATCTAAAAATAATAAATCTCCATGGTCTCTCTTTTTATTGACCCAGCCAGAAATTTTAACTTGTTTTGTTAGACATGATTTATTTAATTCTCCACAATTATGTGTTCTATATTGATGCATTTTAATATAAGATAATTTATGCTCCCTTTATATCTAAAATATGGCAGATTGCAAGGGTTAGTTCAGCTCTATTTAATGTATAAAAATGTAAGTCTGTTACACCATTATTTATTAAATCCTGACATTGTTCGATTGCTGCATGTGCGGCAAGTAATTGTCTTGAATTTTCGTCGGTGAATTTTTCATCAAAAATCTTAAAGAATTTTTTTGGAATTGATGTACCGCAATCTTTAGCAAATTTTATTGTTTGAGCAAAATTTATTATTGGAAGAATACCTGGTATTACTTTGATTTTAATTTGTTTTTTTTCTAATAAATTAATGAATTCATAATATTTATTATTATCAAAAAAGAATTGGGTTATAATTTGATCTGCCCCAGCATCAATTTTTTGTTTTAAATAATCTATATCTTGATTTAAGTTTGTTGCCTCAGGATGTTTTTCTGGGTAACCAGCTACCGATATTTCAAAATTATGAATTTTTTTTAAATCTGTTACTAGTTCAGAAGCATGTTTATAACCATTTTGAGGATGTTGATAGTTTTTTGGTAAATCTCCTCTTAAAGCTACAATATGTTTAACACCTATTTTTGCGTAATTTGTGGCTATTTTTCTTATTTCATCTTTGCTTGCTCCTATGCATGTGAGATGAGAAGCTGGTTTAAGATTTGTGTTATCTAATATTTTTTTGATTGTTTTGTGAGTTCTTTCTCTGGTTGTTCCTCCTGCTCCATAGGTTACGGATACAAAGTCTGGATTTAATGGTTCCAGTTTTTTTATTGCCTTCCATAGATTAAGACTCATTGATCTTGTTTTTGGAGGAAAAAATTCAAATGATATTTTAGTTTTAGTCATTTTGTCTTTAGAAGCTTGTTTCTTTTCCTTCTAAAATTCTTTTTATGTTATCTTTATGTCTGTAAATACAGATTATTGGAGCTATTATAAAGCCAGTAAAAATTAAACTAAATTTTATGGAAAAATAAATAGCGATAACAGTTAAAATTATTATAGATGCTATTGATACAATTCTGGTTATGTAAAATATAATATACCAACAAGTTGCTATAATTATTGTTAATATAGGATCATAATAAAATATGCCGCCAAGCAATGTTGCAACTCCTTTGCCGCCTTTAAATTTTAGCCAAATAGGAAAACAATGTCCTAAAATAACAGCTAATACCACTAAATTTAAATATAATAAATTTGCTCCTACTAATTTCTCAAAAATTAGCAAAGAAAACAAGGCTTTTGAAGCGTCAAGAGCAAATGTAGCATAACCTAGTTTTTTACTGGCGCTTCTTACTACATTCGTGGCGCCAATATTTCCGGACCCTAATTTTGTAATGTTTTTATTAGTAAAAATTTTCGTGATAATTAAGCCAAAAGGAATTGAGCCTATTAAGTATGTTAGTAATATGAAAATTATTGCTTCTAAATTCATGTGATTAATTTTTAAAAAATTATGGCGATATTTTTTTTGATGGCAATATTAAATTTATCATTGATTTTTTAATTTGTAACAAGCACAAAAATTGGCTGGGCATATTCGTTCTTGGAAGAAATCATTGTTTTTATTAAGTGATTTTTTAACTAACTTAGCAAGTGATTCAATAAAATATTTGTTAACTGATAATGTTGGAACTCTAATATATTCTTTTACATGATTTTCATCTGCTAACTCTTTATATTCAATATCTAACTCAACTAATGTTTCTGAATGTTCAGAGATAAAAGCAATAGGTATTAATATAAGAGATTTTTTGTCTTTTCCTGCCCTTATAATTTCTGCTTCAGTTGAAGGCTCTAGCCATTTTAGTGGGCCTACTTTGCTTTGAAAGCAGTTAACATAATCCAGGTTTTTTATATTTAGTTCTTTTACAATTTTATTTGTTGTTTCTCTGACCTGCCATTCATATGGATCTCCTTTATCAATGATCTTTTGAGGTAAGCCATGTGCTGAAAATAAAATACGATAATTTTTACTTTTTAATTTTTTGAGACTTTTCTTGATTAAATCAACATGGGATTTAATAAAAGAATCTTCTTTTGGGTAACAGCATATTGTTGTGGTATCACAATTGAGATTTAGTTTTTTAGCTTTTTTTTGCCATTCTATAATTGATGAGTTTGACGTTGTAGTTGAAAATTGAGGGTAAAGAGGAAGTAAAATTATTTTGTTTGGTTGGTATTTTTTTACTTCATTTATAACATTCTCTGCTCTTGGATGCCAATAACGCATGGTGATGAAGCATTTATATGAGTTTTTTTTATCGTTTTTTGCTAGTAATTTTTCTAAAGCTTCTTTTTGAGCTATTGTTTCTTCTAAAATTGGTGATTTGCCATTAATGTGAGAATAAATTTCTTGTGCAGTTTTTTCTCTACTAGTTGAAATTAATTTTGCAATTAAAAATCTGATAGGGTTTGGGGCCGAGATAATTGCTTTATCATTGAATAAATTAAATAAAAAAGGTTTTACTGATTCTAATTTATCAGGACCACCTAGGTTAAATAATATAATGGCATATTTCATAGTTCCCATAATTTAAAGTTGTAAGTATCAAGCCAATTTGTTTTAGAATTAAAAAATTCTCTCAAATCACGCATACCATATTTGAGCATTGCTATTCTTTCTACTCCCATTCCCAAAGCGAATCCTGAATATATTTTAGGGTCAATATTAAGATTTTTTAAAATTTGTGGGTGTACCATTCCGCAGCCCATTATTTCAAGAAAATCACCTGTTCCTTTTAAATCTATATGGTCTTTTTCTATTTTACAGCCTATGTCAACTTCATATGAAGGTTCTGTGAATGGAAAAAAGCTTGATCTAAAGCGTAAATTTAATTTTTCAGCAAAAAATTCATTGCTAAATTTATTTATAACATATTTTAATTCAGATATTGAAGAGTTTTCTGCAACATATAATGCTTCAATTTGATGAAACATGGGAGTATGAGTTGCGTCTGAGTCTGAACGATAAGTTTTTCCTGGGGCAATAATTGCAAATGGAGGTTTCCCTGAGGCCATTGTTCTTATTTGTACAGATGATGTATGAGTTCTTAAAAGATAATTAAAGTTGTTAAAATAAAAGCTATCATGCATTTGCCTTGCAGGGTGGTCTTTTCCTATGTTTAGTAAGTCAAAATTATGTTCTTCATCTTCTATTTCAGGCCCTGTTACTGGTGTGAAACCCATTTTTTCAAAAATATTTACTATGTCAAATATAACTTTGCTAACTGGATGAATGGATCCTTGTTTTGTTTTTCTGCTAGGAAGAGAGATGTCTATTGTTTCAGAGGCTATTTTTTTCTGAAGTTCTAAATTTTCAAAATGTGCCTTTTGTAAATTTAATGCTTCAGTAACTTTCTGTTTAATTAAGTTTAGTTTTTGGCCTTGCTCTTTTCTTTTGCTAGCTTCTAATTGGCCTAATTTTGCTAATTCGTTGGAGATTATTCCTTTTTTGCCGAGATATTCCAGGCGAATATGTTCTATTTCTTGTAAATTTTTTGCTTTATCTAATTTTAGCGCAAATGATTTTTCCAAAGACATTTAATTATTTTTAAAAAAGTAACTATGATTTCTAAGGTAATAAAATGACATTTGCAATGGCTTTAGCTAAATAATTTGCAAGAGGTTGCTTAAGCTGCTTTTTTTGCTTTAGTAATTATTTCTTTGAAAGCTTTTTTGTCGTGGATTGCGAGTTCAGATAATTGCTTTCTGTCTATTATTATGCCTGCTTTAGTAACTCCATTTATGAATTTAGAATATGTAAGTCCTTCTGGTCTAACTGCTGCATTTATTCTTTGAATCCATAATTTTCTGAAATCTCTTTTGCGGTTTCTACGATCACGGTAAGCATATTGTAAAGCTTTTTCAACTTTCTCGATTGCTACTCTAAAGCAGTTTTTTGCTCTTCCTCTGTATCCTTTAGCAAGATTGAGGATTTTTTTATGTCTTTTTTTTGTAGTTACTCCTCTTTTAACGTGAGCCATTTTGAACCTTTAATTTAAATGTTATTAGGAAGAAATTTTTTAACTATTTTAGCGTCAGCAGCGTTTAAAACTGTGGTGCCACGTAAATCTCTAATAGCTTCTTTACTTCTTTTGCGCATATTATGTTTTTTTCCAGCTTGTCCAGCAATTACTTTACCGCTTTTGGTAATTTTAAATCTTTTTTTTGCTCCGCTTTTTGTTTTAACTTTATAGCCCATTTTCTTCAATATTTTTAAGAGAGAATTTAAAATATATTGAGTTTTTGAAATTGCAAGTAACTTTCTATAAATAAAAAGAAAAAAACTATTTTTTGCAGTTGACAATAGTAAAACTGAATCTATATTTTTCTCCTCTGTCTTTTTTGAAAGATGGGATTGTTCTTTGAAATAGTGAATAGAAATACTGATATTACGACTGTGGTAAATAATGAAAATTATAAACCATAGAAATAATTAACTGTGATATTTAATTATAGAGTTAAATGTCATGGAGACAAATTTTATATGCAAGTTTAGTTCTGCATATAGCATCAGCAAAAATCTTAAGTATAAAAAGAGCATTCGGTGGATGCCTTGGCACATAAAGGCGATGAAGGACGTAATACGTTGCGATAAGCTCCGGGGAGCTGCGAATAAGCTTTGATCCGGAGATTTCCGAATGGGAAAACCCAATTGCTTCGGCAATTATCATATACTGAATCCATAGGTATATGAGGCAAACCTGGTGAACTGAAATATCTAATTAGCCAGAGGAAAAGAAATCAACCGAGACTCCGCTAGTAGTGACGAGCGAACGCGGACCAGGCCAGTGGTAATTTTGTAATAACTGGAACTGTCTGGAAAGGCAGGCCATAGTGGGTGATAGCCCCGTACAGGTAAAAATCATTATTATCCTCGAGTAGAACGGGACACGTGAAATCTTGTTTGAATATGGGAGGACCACCTTCCAAGCCTAAGTACTCTTATGTGACCGATAGTGAACTAGTACCGTGAGGGAAAGGTGAAAAGTACCCCGATAAGGGGAATGAAATAGTACCTGAAACCGAATGCTTACAAGCAGTAGGAGCTCTTTAAGAGTGACTGCGTACCTTTTGTATAATGGGTCAGCGACTTAATTTATTCAGCAAGCTTAAGCCGTTAGGTGTAGGCGTAGCGAAAGCGAGTTTTAATAGAGCGTTTAGTTGAATGTATTAGACCCGAAACCGGGTGATCTAGGTATGAGCAGGTTGAAGATGGAGTAAGATCCATTGGAGGACCGAACCCACCAATGTTGAAAAATTGGGGGATGACTTGTGCCTAGGGGTGAAAGGCCAATCAAACCCGGAGATAGCTGGTTCTCCGCGAAATATATTTAGGTATAGCGTTATATATTACCATCGGGGGTAGAGCACTGAATAGGCTAGGGGGGCCCAAAGCCTTACCAAACCTAATTAAACTCCGAATACCGATGAGTACAGTATAGCAGTCAGACCTAGGGTGCTAACGTCCTAGGTCGAGAGGGAAACAACCCAGACCGTCATCTAAGGTCCCCAAATCATGGCTAAGTGGTAAAGGATGTAAGAAAGCCAAGACAGCTAGGAGGTTGGCTTAGAAGCAGCCACCCTTTAAAGAAAGCGTAACAGCTCACTAGTCTAATTAAGCCTTCTTGCGCCGAAAATGTAACGGGGCTAAAGCCATGTACCGAAGATACGGATTCTTTTTAGAATAGTAGCGGAGCGTTCTGTAAGTCTGTGAAGATATATTGTGAAATATATTGGAGATATCAGAAGTGAGAATGCTGACATGAGTAACGATAAAAAGTGTGAGAAACACTTTCGCCGAAATTCCAAGGTTTCCTGCGTAAAGCTAATCTGCGCAGGGTTAGTCGGCCCCTAAGGCGAGGCTGAAAAGCGTAGTCGATGGGAACAAGGTTAATATTCCTTGACCTGGAGGTAGTGACGGAGATGAAATTTTGTATTCGCTTATTGGATTGTGAATGCAATTGGATTCTTCCAGGAAATAGCTCCTCCGTATAGACCGTACCGTAAACCGACACAGGTGGAAAGGTAGAGTATACCAAGGCGCTTGAGAGAACGATGCTGAAGGAACTAGGCAAATTGCACCTGTAACTTCGGGAGAAGGGTGACCTATTTTTAGGCAACTAAAGATAGGTGGCACAGAAATGGGGGTAGCGACTGTTTATTAAAAACACAGGACTCTGCTAAGTCAATAAGACGATGTATAGGGTCTGACGCCTGCCCAGTGCTGGAAGGTTAAGAGGAGAAGTGCAAGCTTTGAATCGAAGCCCCAGTGAACGGCGGCCGTAACTATGACGGTCCTAAGGTAGCGAAATTCCTTGTCGGGTAAGTTCCGACCCGCACGAATGGCGTAACGACTTCCCCACTGTCTCCAGCATCGACTCAGTGAAATTGAATTCGCCGTTAAGATGCGGTGTAACCGCGGTCAGACGGAAAGACCCCGTGAACCTTTACTACAACTTAGCAGTGACGTTAGGAATGTAATGTGCAGGATAGGTGGGAGACTTTGAAGTTAGGACGCTAGTCCTGATGGAGTCATCCTTGAGATACCACCCTTTGCATTTTTGACGTCTAACCTCATACCATTAACTGGTATAGGGACCCTGTTAGGCGGGTAGTTTGACTGGGGCGGTCGCCTCCCAAATAGTAACGGAGGCGCGCGAAGGTAAGCTCAGGTTGGTCGGAAACCAACTTTTAGAGTGTAATGGCATAAGCTTGCCTGACTGTGAGGCTGACAAGCCAAGCAGAGACGAAAGTCGGTCATAGTGATCCGGTGGTTCTGTGTGGAAGGGCCATCGCTCAACGGATAAAAGGTACTCCGGGGATAACAGGCTGATGATTCCCAAGAGCTCATATCGACGGA
>CBFHSE010000023.1:0-25642 GCA_965658435.1 Rickettsiales bacterium
CCTCACAGGCCTAAACCGCGACACAACAAAAAGCCAAGAAGTTACTAAGGACATAATCACCAACGCATTAGAGGGTAAGGTGACTATAGATCATAGGTTTTTTAGCAGAGAGGGAAGGAAGAATATTGGTGATGACTTTAAGAATCTAGACAGAAATTTAAGTATTAGTGTAGATATGACTGCTGGAGCAACTGCAAGAGCAACAATAGGAGCTTTTACAATGTCAGCAGAAGCTTTTGAGAACCATGATGATATTAAAAAAGAATATAAGGCAAAAGGTGATCCACATGGCTATGTTAATGATCCAAGATATGATGACAATGCGCATGAAAAGGCTGCATATAAATATGGCGAATATGTAAAAAACCCAGCAATAGCTGGATTGTTTAGAGGAGTTGGTGAGATTGGTCAGTTCTTTTATTATACAGGAGATGATCTTGCAAGAAGAGTGGTACCAGGAGGAGAAAATAAGGGTATGTACCAGCCTTATGATCCAAGACCAAATATTCCAGGAGGTATTGAAGATTCTTGGAATGATATAAAGAATGTCATTAATGGAGCGGTAGGAAAATCATACAATATACCATCAAATGAATAAAGTAGTTTTGTTAATAATGTTATTATTTGTTTTGTCTTGTAATCAAGACACACCTATGTGGCATGGTTATAATAATCCAGTGCCTAGAGCAGAATATATAGGGAAGTTTTGTATCAACTGGCAATATTATGAAAGAAACCATCATCTTTGCAAAAGTCAAAAATGCACAGATATGTACAAAGAAGAAATGAATAGAAAATATAATATCCCTTTGGATAAAAATTTTGATGAAGGCGTATCAGAAATAAAAAAATATTGTACCAGAGACCGTAAAAGACCTGATTTTAATAAATTACAAAAACAAAATTTAATACATACTTGGAAGTAAAAGAGGATATCAAAATGCAAAAAACAATCATAATCTTATCAAGTCTAATTTTTTTTCAATCATGCATAGTGACCAATAGATATGAAGGCAAAAAAAATTATCAAAAACCATATGATATCAACAAAATAAAGATATATTTGCAGCATGAAGATAAGGCTCAATTAGAAAAATCTTATAATCAACCTATATCAGTAAGTAGCTATTGTCATGATAGTGGAGATCTTTATATGGGACAATATCAATCTACATGGAGATTTGTTGAAGAAAAAGCAGTAAAATTCGGTTTAAAAAATAATACGCCTATGTTTTTTGTTTGTTCAGCCGACAAAGCCGATTATATTTATGAATACTCATTTTCATATGAAAGTGGAGGAAGTGCAATGGCAAATTTTTTCTTTGGAATGTCATTGGGAGTATTGCCAGCTATAACAACAAATAGTTACAAAACATCATTAGTAATTAAAGATAAAAATGGTAAAAAGATAAAAGATTTAGATAGTTATTATTCAGATGATGTAATTTACACTAGCTGGTTATTAATCCCGTTCCAGATTTATAAAACAAATAATCTACTAAAAGACAGAAGTATGAAAGAAATTGTTAGAAATAAAGAAAATACCATTTCAGAGATGGTTTTAGATTCAATATTAGATTCTATACCTAATTTAGAAAATTAATTTAAAATTTATCATGAAAACTATATTATCACTAATAGTAATATTTACTTTAAATTCTTGTATTATAACAGCAGGGTTTAAACCTTCATTAATCCATGGAAACAAACTTATAGAAGAAAAGTTTCCAGATAATAAGAAAGCAATTATTATCATAAAGGATCAAAATAGTAAGCTCCATACTTCATCTTTATGGTATAGAATTGATGAAACATTTAATGGTAATTACAGCAATAACTATATCTGGATAAACAGAACTAAACATCATCAAATTTTAATGGTTGAGCCTGGGGTTTATGCTCTTAAAAAATTTGGATTATATAATTCATCACATGGTAGTAGCTGGATAGAAGCTAAAAATTCTATTTATGATAAAGAAAATAATGTTCCTGGGTTAGCTTCTTTCAATATAAAATCTGGAGAAATAGCATATTTAGGCGATATAGGTTTTTCATCCTATAAAATAGGTAAAAGAAAACTATGGACAAACAAGCAGTCCGCACTAGTAAGAATAAAAATATCTGAAGACTTGGAATCAGCAAAAAAAGAGTTTTATTCCAGCTATCCAAAGCTAAATCATTATCCAATAACTTATAGAAAAATTAAAATAAATGAAAAGCATCAGTAAAATTTTAATAACCATATCATATTTATTTATTGTTTCATGTAGTGAAATTGGCAATAAAAGAACCATAGATTTATTAAATAATAAAAATATTGATAATAAATCAATCGAAAAAATACAGCAGGAATATGGAGATTACAGTATTAAATGGAATGATAAAAAAGGAAATACAGTTTACAGCTATTCTTATAGAAAGGGTCACTATACATTTCCACTTTATTTTCCATTTATAATTGGATATTTCGGAAGCATCATAACAGAAGACTATGAGGTTGTTCTTTCATATGACAGTAATGGAAATTTTATAGATAAACAGGATTTTTATAACAAAGTAAAATCATCTACTTTGCTTAGTTGTAGTAAGTGGTCAAAAGATTGTATAAAGAAAGTTTATTAAAACAAGAGTTTGTTTTTATTATAGCAATTCTACTTCTTAATTCTTGTATTAATCTAGAGAATTGGCAAAGAGGAGTTCCAATGCAATTTAAATATAAAGATGGATCAAGGCCTTCTGAGCATTGCATACCTTATATTAGCTTTGTTTATGAGGTAGACAAATGTAAAGCTGATCAATATCATAGTTCTACTAATTACAAAACGCCAACTGATAAAACTTGGCTTACAGATAGAGTAGGTAGAACATTTTATAAGCCTGAAGATGAATAAATTAAAAATATTTATAGCATTAATTACGTTACTACTATCGAGTTGTACAAAAACGCATTTTGAAAGTTATAAATTTATTGGTCATGGTGCAAATAGCAATAATAGAGATGATAAGACTCATGCTAATATTCCAATTAGAAATTCTATTTATGAATACAAAAAAACAGGTATTCTAAGTAGTAAAAAAATTCGCAAAGAGCCTTATTCATACCATTTTTCAATATGTGGAAATTTTAATAAAATAAGAAGTTTAGAAGCACATTTTGTACAAAATAAAGTCCAAAAAATTAGAATACCTGTCACAGAAAAGAATATTAAAATTACAAAAACATCTAAATATAGCTTATGTAAATTAGACTACACACTATCATATGATAAAAAGATAGACCTTCCAATAACCTGGGATAATACCACTACGTTAGAAGTGAAAGTAAATTTTATAGTTATAAAGAAAGGTATTAAAAGACATTATAAGTTAAGAGGGCAGTATAAAAAAGATACAACAAAGAAAAATATCAACCTAAAATGGGAAGCAATTATGGGTATATAAATCCAACCCCATCGTCTACGCTAATAATAAATTTATAAATCAAACTTGTGGTGAATATAAAATTAAAGTTGAGTAATAATTTTAAAATCTAATAAATTTTTTAGTGATTTTTGATGAGTAAAAATTTACAAGTAGCGAATCATAGATATAACTATTTGAGGCGAATATAGTAAAAAAAATTTGCTTATTTTTTTTCCAAACGAACGGGCAAATCTCCAAGAATAATAAATAATCAATGCTTATCTCCTATTATGATTGGTAAGATTTGAGCTGGGAACCTTGGTTCAATTATGTCGCCGGAAACAAAAATGAAATTTTTGGTTGCGGGGGCTGGATTTGAACCAACGACCTTCAGGTTATGAGCCTGACGAGCTACCAGACTGCTCCACCCCGCGACAATTAAGGGCAAAATTTAACTAAATTAAAAAAGCTAAACTTGGTAATATTTAAAATTTGGCTTTAAATCTACAACCAAATTTAATAACTATAAGCGCTAATTATTAGGTTGTAATAGCTTGATAGTCAAGTATTATATTTTATATTTAAAAATTAGTAAAAAAACAAAAACTATAATATCATTAAACAAAACAAAGCAAAAAAAACTAACTTTATGAATTCAATAATCTGGTTTAAAAAAGATTTAAGAATATCCGACCACCTTCCTCTAATTAGTTACAATAAAAGCCATAAAATCATTCCTCTTTACATAATCGAACCATTATTTTGGCAAGAAGAAGATGCCAGCAACAGACATTTTCAATTTTTGCATGATTGCTTAACATCACTTAACACAGAATTAGAAAATCTAGGTGGAAAATTAATTATAAAAATAGGCGAAGCAGAAGAAATATTGGCAAAAATTATTAGTAAATATAAAGTAAATGAAATTTTAGCTCATCAAGAAACAGGCAATAATTTTACCTATCAAAGAGATTTAAAAATAATCTCACTATGCCAAAAAAATAACATAAAATTTAAAGAATTTCAGCAATTTGGGGTAATTAGAGCTTTAAAATCTCGTGATAAATGGTCAAAATATCGTGATGAAATAATCAACCAAACACCACATCAAGCAGCAAAAACACTGCCTTTTCTCGAAGGTTTAACAAGCGATAAATTACCCGATAAAAGCTCATTTGGCTCAAAAAACCCGACCTTTGCAGAAATTCAAAAAGGAGGCAGAAAAGCAGCTTTATCTACTCTTAAATCTTTTTTACAAAATAGAGGGAAAAATTATCAATTTGAGATGTCTAGCCCTTTAACTGCAACAACAAGTTGCTCAAGAATAAGCCCTTATATTAGCTATGGCTGTATTTCAATAAGAGAAATCAATTATTATTTAAACAAGAAAACTGCTAAATTAAAAGAAAATAAAAGCCCAGAAAATAATAAATGGTTAAGATCTCTTTATTCTTTTAGATCAAGATTATATTGGCATTGTCATTTTATACAAAAATTAGAAGATGAACCTAAAATTGAATATGAAGCCATTCATAAATCATATAATAATTGGCCTTATGAAGAAAATAACCCTTATTTTCTAGCCTGGTGCACAGGCAAAACAGGCTTTCCTTTTATAGATAGCTGCATGAGATCACTAATTGCTACAGGCTGGCTGAATTTTCGCATGAGAGCTATGTTAGTTTCTTTTGCCAGCTATCAATTAAATATTAATTGGCGTCTAACTGCTAAATATTTAGCAAGATTATTCACAGATTACGAACCAGGAATTCACTATTCCCAAATCCAAATGCAATCAAATAATAGCGGTATTAACATCCCAAGAATTTACAACCCTATTAAACAATCATATGATCAAGATAAAAATGGTATCTTTATAAAAAAATGGTTACCAGAGCTAAGAAATTTAACAGAAGAATTTATTCACGAGCCATGGAAAATAAAAAGCTCCTTACAAGAAAAACCAGACATATCCTCATATCCAGAGCCAATAATTAACTTGGCAGAAGCAACAAAACAAGCAAGAGAACGCATAAAATCTTTAAGAAATTCTGAAAATTTTAAAGCTGAGTCTACCAGAGTTTTACAAAAACATGGCAGCAGAAAAATAAGAACAAATAAAAAATCAAGAAAAAAACCTGTAAAAGAATCAAAAAATCAATTATCATTAGATTTATGAAAGCTTATTTCTTAATTATCTATTTTTTATTATATTTAACTCCTTTAGAAGCAAAAACCACTATGAATGCTTATCAATTTTATTTTAAATCTCTTGATGGTAAAGACCTTAATTTAGCAGATTACAAAGGAAAAACCCTATTAATTGTCAATACAGCATCACAATGCGGCTTAACCCCACAATATAAGGAATTAGAAGATCTTTATCAAAAATATAAAGATAAAGGCTTAAAAATAATAGCTGTACCTTCTAACAATTTTGGCAAGCAAGAACCAGGAAATGCCTCAGATATACAAGAATTTATCGCTTCAAATTTTAAAATTAGCTTTTTAGTAACTGAAAAAAACCAGGTAATAGGTGATGATGCTCATCCTTTTTACAAATGGGCAGCTACCCATGCAGGTTTTTTAGGCACACCAAAATGGAATTTTCATAAATATTTAATTGATAAAAATGGCAATTTTATAGCATGGTATGCCTCAACAACCAAGCCAAGCAGCAAAAAAATACAAAAAAAAATCGAAGAAATCCTTTAAATCAAGAATAAAAAGGCTTTATCCTTTGAATTTACTTTAAAAATATGCTAAAATCAAATAAAAATCTATAAAATTTAGATAAAATCAATATACAGAAAATCTAGATTAAAAAAATATAGCAAATGCTTTGTAAGAAGCTATTAACAACAAAGAAAAAGAAGAAAAAGAATGGGAACAGATGAACAAAACACTCGTGTGAATGATATTTTACAACTTTTATTTTTTGGAAATAATGCAAAAGATATACAAGAATTTAGAAAAAACATAAGACATATTAATTTTGGAGAAATAAACCCAAGTAGAAACAGGCACGAAGACGCAGAACAGTATTATAATGCACTTCTAGGTCACTTAGAGGTGAAGCCATTCATATCCGAGGAAAAAACTATACCTTTTCGTGATGCTAGCAAATATAAAGTTAAGGGAAAACAACTTCCTCCATCTTATCTCTTACCATTAGCATTAGATCCATCTGCATCAAAGAGCTCTAGAATGAACATCCGTGATCTGATAGCAAAACATCAATCAGATGAAGTTATGGAAGACAAAGTAGACTTCGATAAAGTAGGTGGAGGAACAGAAAGAATTCATGCCAAAAAAAAGATAAATATTATTGTAGATTCCTCAATAAAAACTCTAGACATACAATTAAAGAGATCTAATTTTGACCGTTCCAATGGTAGTATAACTAAGAATACCCAACCTGTTTGTCTTGATTGGATAAGGGTACAAAATGAATTAAGGCAAGATGATGATTTCCAAATTAGATCTTTTGCTACGCATATAGGAGAAAATGTAAATTCAGGTCATTATATAGCATATTTACACACACAAACAGGATGGATAAAATGTGATGACGACAAAATAACAGATGTTTCATATGATGAAATAAATGACCTGATTAATGGCAACTCCTCCCGAGAAACACCTTATATTTTATGCTATCGTAGAAAAGACGGAAAAGAACTTCCTGAAAAAAAATATTTTGAAGGAATATGTAACACAGGAGCTAGCTGTTTCGAAGCAGCTTCCTTGCAAGTTTTAAGATATAAATTATTGACTGAATATCCAGAAAAAACTTTAGAAGCTAAAAAAGCCTTTCAGCTTAAATCTTCAGAAGCAAGTCAAGTAGCAGGCCAAGCTTCAAGTTCAGAAGCAAGTCAAGTAGCAGGCCCAGCTTCAAGTTCAGAAGCAAGTCCAGTAGCAGGCCTAAGACAATCAACAACAATCACAACTATTGAAAGTCTAATAAAAGAATGTGGTAGAATAAATCAAACAATAAATGCAGCCTTAGGAAGAGCAGGCCAAGCTTCAAGTTCAAAAGCAAGTTCAGAAGCAGGCCAAGCTTCAAGTTCAGAAGCAAGTCCAGTAGCAGACCCAGCTTCAAGTTCAGAAGCAAGTCCAGTAGCAGGCCAAGCTTCAAGTTCAGAAGCAGGCCCAGAAGCAGTCCCAAAAGCAGGCCCAGCTTCACGTCCAGTAGCACGTTCAGTAGCAGTCCCAGAACAATCAAAACAAACCACAGATATTCAAAGTCTAATAAAACAATGTGATGAGATAAATACAAGAATAAATAAAGCCTTAGGAAGAACAACCTCAAATACAACTCAAACATTAAAGCCAAGTTCAGTAGCAGGCCAAGCTTCACGTTCAGAAGCAGGTTCAAAAGCAGTCCCAGCTTCACGTCCAGTAGCAATTTCAAAAGCAGACCAAGCTTCAAGTCCAGCTTCACGTCCAGAAGCAGGCCCAGCTTCAAGTTCAGTAGCAGAGCCAGTAGCAGGCCCAGCTTCAAGTTCAGTAGCAGAGCCAGTAGCAGTCCCAGCTTCAAGTTCAGCTTCACGTCCAGAAGCAGGCCCAGAACAATCAAAACAAACCACAGATATTGAAAAACTAATGGAAAAATGTGATGAGATAAATAGAAGAATAGATGCAGCCTTAGGAAGAACAACCTCAAATACAACTCAAACATTAGACCCAAGTTCAAAAGCAGTCCCAGCTTCAAGTTCAGAAGCAAGTTCAGAAGCAGGCCCAAAAGCAGGCCAAGCTTCACGTCCAGTAGCAAGTTCAGAAGCAGTCCCAGCTTCACGTCCAGTAGCAATTTCAAAAGCAGACCCAGAAGCAGGTCCAGAAGCAGTCCCAGCTTCAAGTTCAGAAGCAGGCCTAGATATTCAAAGTCTAATAGAAAAATGTAAGAAGATAAGTCAAAAAATAGATGAAGCCTTAGGAACTACTCATACAGCTAGATTAGAACAAAGTAGAAAACAAACATCTAATCATTTACTAATATAAAAAATTCTTTCTTACATATTGCTTATTTATTTAGCATCAATTTTTAATATAATTTAAAAAAGTTAGCCCACTAAAATAATTAACCTCCTTATCAATTAACAAAAAATAATATGAACTTAGTAATGAAATATAAGAAATCTATTTTATTTAAATAAAAATTGACTTATTTGAAATTTTAAACAGAATTATCGCTCGATGCGGGCGTAGCTCAGAGGTAGAGCGCAACCTTGCCAAGGTTGAAGTCGAGGGTTCGAATCCCTTCGCCCGCTCCAGTTTTCCAACAAACTAAGCTCTTTAACTATCTAGCTATTTATATCTAATGATTACATGAAAATAAAAAGGGATTGACGGAGAGATAATTTATATGTTTTGTTTGGAGGTATGAAAAAAGAACCTCTCCGCTGAACTCAATCCCACCCTATATGGGAAATATATTATATCACAAAATTAAGAGCTGTGCAAATAAAAAATTAAATTAGTTTTCCCTTGCATCAGAGCTATGATTAATTATATTAGCCGTTAAAATTAAAATATAATTTTGAGGCCATAATGACTGACGCAAAAAAGAAAGATCTTATTGTTGCAGTAGATCAACAAAAATTTACCTTTCCCCTCTTAGAAGGCTCAGAACCACCTAGAGCAATAGATGTCAGAAATCTTTATAAAAATACAGGACATTTTACTTATGATCCTGGCTTTATGTCTACAGCATCATGTGAATCTAAAATCACCTATATTGACGGCGACAAAGGAATTTTGCGTTATAGAGGCTATCCAATAGAAGAATTAGCCGAAAAAAGTAGTTATGAAGAGGTAGCTTATTTATTATTAAATGGAGAATTGCCAAATAAAAAACAATTTGCAGATTTTAAATATGACATCACCCATCACACATTAGTGCATGAACAATTACAATTTTTATATCGCGGCTTCCCAAGAAGAGCTCATCCAATGGCTATTTTAGTTGGTGCTGTTGCTTCACTTTCAGCATTTTACCATAATAGTACTGATATTTTAGATAAAGATGACAGAGAGCAAGCTTGCATAAAAATGATAGCTAAAATGCCAACTTTAGCAGCTTTTGCTTATAAATATTCTATTGGTCAGCCTTTTATTTATCCTAAAAATTCTTTAAATTTATCAGAAAATTTTCTGCAAATGATGTTTGCTGTTCCATGTGAAGAATATAAATTATCAAAAACATTAGCAAACGCCCTTGATAAAATATTTATCCTTCATGCTGATCACGAACAAAATGCATCAACCTCAACTGTAAGGCTTGCCGGTTCAAGTGGTGCTAACCCATATGCTTGTATAGCATCAGGAATTGCCTCATTATGGGGCCCAGCCCATGGTGGTGCTAATGAAGCTGTAATAAAAATGTTAGAGCAAATAGAAAGCCCTAAAAATATAGATAAATTTATAAAAAAAGCAAAAGATCATGACGATCCTTTCCGCTTAATGGGTTTTGGACATAGAGTTTATAAAAATTACGACCCTCGCGCAAAAGTTCTCAAAGAAACCTGCCAAGAAGTTTTAAAAGAATTAAAAATCAATGATAGCCCATTATTAGAAATTGCCATGCGTCTTGAGGAAATTGCCTTATCTGACGAATATTTCATCGAGAAGAAGCTTTATCCTAATGTCGATTTTTATTCAGGCATAATCTATAAAGCTTTAGGTATACCTACTCAAATGTTTACAGTATTATTTGCAATTGCAAGAACTGTAGGTTGGGTAGCACAATGGAAGGAAATGATTGAAGATCCAGACTCTAAAATCGGTAGACCAAGACAAATTTATATTGGTTACAATAAAAGAAAATACAAATCCATGCTTAAACGCCGTTAAAATCTTTAACTTTGCAATGATTTTATAGAAAATTCTCCTTTATTTTCTAATAATTTAACTAATGCATTTAACATAGCCTCACTACCTCTAATTGTAGTGAAATAAACTACCTTATTTATTAATGTTTTTCTTCTTATACTGTAACTATCAGCAATATCCTGCTCACCTGAGGTAGTATTAATCACAAGATCAATTTTACCATCTTCAATAAAATCAACAATATGTGGGCTTCCCTCTTTTACCTTATTTACTTCCTTAATATTTACAAAATTATTTTTTATCAAATATGCTGCAGTTCCTTTAGTAGCAACAATATCAAAGCCAATTTCCTGTAATTTTTCTGCTATAAATAATGATCTTTCCTTATCACTATCTTTCACAGATAAAAATGCCGTACCAATATTAGGTAATTTTCCATAAACTGCAATTTGAGCCTTAGCAAAAGCTAGCTCAAAGCTTGAATCTAATCCCATAACCTCTCCTGTAGATTTCATTTCAGGCCCTAATATAATATCTGCATTATCAAAACGCTCAAATGGAAATATCGCCTCTTTAACGGCATAATTAGCTATATTTTTACTTTTAATCTCAAATGAATTTAACTTTTTCCCAGCCATAACTAAAGCAGCTATTTTTGCCACTGAAACACCTGTTGCCTTAGCCACAAAAGGAACTGTTCTTGATGCTCTTGGATTAACCTCAATAATATAAATTTCAGCATCTTTTACCGCAAATTGTATATTCATCAAACCCTTTACATCAAGTGCAAATGCCAGCTTTTTAGTAGCATCTTCTATTAATTTTATTACCTCATTACTTGCAGAATATGGAGGTAAACTACATGCCGAATCACCAGAATGAATTCCCGCAAGCTCAATATGCTCCATAATTCCTGCGATAAATACTTCTTCACCATCACATATTGCATCAACATCAAATTCAGTAGCTTGCTCTAAAAATTCATCTACCAAAATAATACTATCTGCTAATTCTTTTTTATTAAATTTTAAATATTTCTCTAAATGTTTTGCATCATAAATTATTTCCATAGCTCTACCACCCAGCACATAAGAAGGCCTTATAACCACAGGATATCCAATCTCATTAACCTTAGACTCTAAATCATTCAATTTACTACAAATAGAGCTTTTAGGTTGCTTTAAATTTAAATCTTCTAATAGTTTTTTAAATCTATCTCTATCTTCCGCAAGGTCAATCTTATCTGGCTTTGTACCAATTATAGGAATATTTGCCTTTTCTAAACTTGCTGCAAGTTTTAATGGTGTTTGACCACCATATTGCAAAATAACTCCTAATAAATTGCCTTTTTCCATTTCTTTTTCAGCCAAATCAATAACTTTTTCTGCCGATAAAGGCTCAAAATAAAGTCTATCAGAAGTATCATAATCAGTTGAGACGGTCTCTGGATTACAATTAACCATTATTGTTTCATAACCAGCCTCTTTTAAAGCAAAAGCAGCATGACAACATGCATAATCAAATTCAATTGCCTGCCCTATTCTATTTGGCCCTCCTCCTAAAATTATAACTTTATTTTTTTCACTTACATTAGCTTCACAATATGGGGTAGATATAGCATCACCCTCATAAACAGAGTAAATATAATCAACTTCTGAAGAAAATTCACCCGCACAGCTATCTACTTTTTTATATATTGGAACAATCTGGAGTTTTTTTCTAATCTCTCTAATTTCAGCCTCTGATTTTTTACTTAATTCAGCAATTCTTGCATCTGAAAAACCAGCTTTTTTAAAATTTAATAATTCTAATTTATTATCAAAATTAGATAATTTTATTTTCTCCTCAATCTGAATCAAATCATTTATTTGCTCAACAAACCATTTATCATAATGAGTTGCCAAACATATTTCGTTAATATTTAACCCCCTTCTTAATGCCTCTGCAATAAGCAAAATACGATTAGGTGCTAAGGGTTTTAGAGCGTTAATTATCTGTTCTTTTTGAATATTAAATTCTCCAGCTTCATCAAGACCAATAATTTCAACTTCATTTAAACCAGTTAAGCCTGTTTCCATTGAACATAAAGCTTTTTGTAAACTTTCTTTAAAACTTCTACCAATTGACATTGCCTCTCCAACAGATTTCATGGCTGATGATAATTCTATTTTTGCATAACCAAATTTCTCAAAAGTAAATCTTGGTATTTTAGTAACTACATAATCAATAGATGGCTCAAAACTAGCTGGAGTAACCCTTGTTATATCATTTTGCAATTCATCAAGACTATAACCAATAGCAAGCTTTGCTGCAATTTTAGCAATAGGAAAGCCAGTTGCTTTAGAAGCAAGAGCTGATGATCTAGAAACTCTTGGGTTCATCTCAATTACTAATAAATCTCCATTTTTTGGATTAACGGCAAATTGTACATTAGAACCACCTGTTTCAACTCCTATTTCTCTTAAAACAGCAATAGATGCATTACGCATTTGTTGATATTCCTTATCTGTTAAGGTAAGAGCTGGGGCAACTGTGACGCTATCTCCAGTATGTACACCCATAGGATCGATATTTTCAATAGCGCAAATTATAATAGCATTATCATTTTTATCTCTTACTACCTCCATCTCATATTCCTTAAAGCCAAGCAAAGACTGATCTATTTGAATTTTGCCAATAGGAGATGCAGCAAGACCAGATTTAACAATTTCTTTATAATCTTCTTTACTATTAGCAACACCACCACCACTACCACCTAAGGTAAAAGATGGCCTAATAATTGCAGGCAAGCCTATTTCATCTAACACATTTAAAGCTTCATCTAAAGAGCCAACAATAGCATTTCTAGGAGTTTTTAATCCTATATTTGCCATTGCCTTATTAAATTTATCACGATCCTCAGCTTTTTCTATCGCTTCTATATCAGCTCCTATCAAAGAAATATTATATTTTTCTAATATGCCTTCCTTGCTTGCTTTTAAAGCACAATTAAGAGCTGTTTGCCCCCCTACTGTTGGCAAAATAACATCTGGCTTCTCAATTTTAATAATTTTTTCTAAAAATTCAGTAGTAATAGGCTCAATATAAGTTGCATCCGCTATAGTAGGGTCAGTCATTATTGTTGCCGGATTAGAATTAATTAAAATAACTCTATACCCCTCCTCTTTCAAAGCTTTACATGCTTGAGTACCTGAATAATCAAATTCACAAGCCTGACCAATAACTATGGGGCCCGCTCCTATTACTAATATGGATTTTATATCTTGTCTTTTTGCCACAATCTAATACGATTTTTTGTTATTTTTTATTAATTTAATAAATTCCGCAAATAAATATCTACTATCATGCGGCCCGCTTGAACTTTCAGGGTGATATTGCACGGAAAAAGCCGGCCTATCATTCAACTTAATTCCTTCAATAGTTTGATCAAATAAAGAGCGATGAGTAACCTCAATATTATCAGGCATATCTTCATCACTTATACAAAAACCATGATTTTGACTAGTAATCTCAACTTTCTTAGTCGACAAATTAATTACAGGATGATTAACCCCTCTATGACCTTGATGCATCTTAAAACTCTTTAATCCAGCTGCAATTGCAAGTAATTGATGCCCCATACAAATGCCAAATATAGGTATTTTATTTTGCAATAATTCCCTAATTACATCTATAGCATATAAAGCATTTGCATCTGGATCACCAGGCCCATTAGAAAGAAATACACCATCAGGCTGTAAAGCCATAATTTCATCATAACTAGCCCTACAATTGACGATGGTAACCTTAGCGCCAAATGCTAACAGATTATTTAAAATATTATTTTTAACTCCATAATCCAAAACGACTATATGATAATCTGCCTTAGTTTTTGCAGGAGCCAAAAATCTATAAGTTATATTTTCAATTTTTTCAGATGTTTCACGTGAAACTTTCGATGAAATCTCCAATCCCTTGAAAGATGGAAGCTCTTTTGTCTCTACTAATAATTTAGCTATGTTAATTTCTTGGCCTTCATTGGCATAATAAATAAGAGCATTTACCGCTCCATCCTTTCGCAAAATATTGGTAACAGCCCTAGTATCAATCGCAGAAATGCCTGTTATAGATTTCTCTTTTAACCAAAAATCAAAACTAGACTCTGATCTAAAGTTAGAATCATTTGTTAAAAAATCTCTAACAACTAACCCTTTAGCATATTTATTTGAAGATTCATAATCATCAGAATTTACACCAACATTTCCAATATGGGGCATAGTAAAATTAATTATTTGATCTGTATAAGAAGGATCAGTTAATATTTCCTGATATCCAGATAATGCGGTATTAAAACATAATTCTCCCCTTACCTTGCCCTTACTGCCTATACCAACGCCAAAAAAATACTGGCCTGAGGCCAGTATCAATACAGCATTTTGCTCATTATTAGCTCTTACTATTGGCAATTGATCCATTATTTTTTTATTAACACCTTATATATTTGATATTTCAGCAGCTCTAGACAAATTGTTGCAATTTATAAGGAAGAGCTACTCTTTAGTCAAACAAAATTTTAAAGATATAGATAAAAAATTTATTCTTATTATTATAAGGAAAGAGAAAAGAAAAAAATGACTAAAAATCACAATATTGGCGTCGAACTTATAAAAAGAAAATTAACAACCCTGCCTGATAAACCAGGCGTTTATCGCATGATAGGTGAAGATGGTAAAATATTATATGTAGGCAAAGCAAAAAACTTAAAAAAAAGAATTTACAGCTATAGTAAATTTAAAGATTTACCTAATAGATTAAAGCGCATGGTCAGCGAAACTCATAAATTAGAAATAGTAAATACTGACTCAGAAATTGAGGCTCTAATCTTGGAATTAAATTTTATCAAAACATTAAGACCCAAATATAATATAATGTTAACTGATGATAAAACCTACCCTTATATTTTCTTTAATGATAACCATCCCTATCCCGGAATTTACAAATATAGAGGTCAACCAAAAGAAAAAGGTAAATTTTTTGGCCCTTATGTTGGCTCCTACGACGTTGATAAAACTATTGAATTACTTAAAAAATCATTTTTAATTAGAAGTTGTAGCGATAGTGAATTTACTAACCGCTCCAGACCATGCCTAGAATATCAAATTAAAAGATGCACTGCTCCATGTGTTTCATATATAACTAAAAATAATTATAAAAAAAATCTATATGACGCTTATAATTTTTTAAGAGGCAAAAACAAAATCATTAGAGAAAAACTAACCTCAGCAATGGAAAATGCTAGCAAAAATCAAAATTATGAAGAAGCTGCTGAAATAAGAGATAGAATTCAAGCCATTACAGCCATAACATCAAAACAAGAAACAACTGATTCTAGCTTAATTGATTGTGATTTTTTTGCTATCTATAAAGAAAGCAACCTAATTATCATTGAGCAATTTATTTTCAGAAACGGCTTTAACCAAGGTAACCAACATTTCTTCCCTAAAAATATCGAAGGCCTAGAGGAAGCTGCAATCTTAAAAGAATTTATAAAACAATATTATAACCCAACTAATTTAGTAAAAGAAATTTACTTAAATAAAATAATCAGCAACAAAGAAGAGCTTATTAAATTATGGAGTCAACAATATGAGCTAAAAAGCAGAATTATCACCCCAAAATCGGGCAAAAAAGAAAAAATCATGAAATTTGTTGAAAAAAATGCTAAATTTCATTTACGCAATAAATTAACAAACAAAACCAACAATCTGAAATATCACAAAAAACTTGCAGAAATCTTTAATTTAGAAGCAACTCCGAACAAAATAGAAATATTTGATAATAGCCATATTTCAGGTAGAGACGCAATTGGAGCAATGATTGTAAGCGATTTAAATGGTTTCAATAAAAAACTTTATCGCAAATTTAATATAAAAACAGCAAGCTCTAATGATGATTATGACATGATGCGCGAAGTTTTAACAAGGCGCTATAAAAAATTGCTCGAAACAGACCCAAATAACGACCATGATAGCTGGCCAGACTTAATTTTAATAGATGGTGGCAAAGGGCAAGCTTCAATAGCCGCTGAAATATTTTCTCAACTAAACATGAAAATTAATTTTTATTGTATAGCAAAGGATGGCAAAAGAAATAAAGGCTTTGATAAATTTTGTAATAATTTTACTGATTATTTCAATATAGAAGATAAAGATGCTCATTATTACCTGCAAAGAATAAGAGATGAGGCTCACCGCTTTGTAATTAACTTACATCGCCAAAAAAGAAGCAAAAAACTAACTAAATCTCAATTAGATAATATTCCAGGCATTGGAAAAGCTAAAAAAGAAGCTTTGTTAAAATTTTTTGGCTCTGTTGCAAATATTCGCTCTCAAGCAGAGAAAGACCTGATTCGAGCTCCAGGAATAAATAAAGAGCTAGCAAAAAATATAATAAATTACTTGCAGAATTAGGCTAAATAGAGATAGTAAGCTTTAAAAGAAAATTAATCTTTAATGAAAAACATTCCTAATATTTTAACTTTTATTAGAATAATAGTTATCCCCATTTTAATCTTATCCTTCTTTTTAGAGGGGGTAATCTCAAATTGGTTAGCAGCCACCTTATTTATTTTTGCTTCAATAACTGATTTTTTTGATGGTTACATTGCCAGAGCCTATAAATTACAATCTAATCTTGGCAAAGTTTTTGATCCCATAGCCGATAAAATACTTGTAGCAACAGCTATTGTAATGCTAGTTCATTTTGGCTCAGAAGATATTCTTATTACCATTCCTGGTATTATTATTTTATTTAGAGAAATATTTGTCTCTGGCTTACGTGAATTTCTTGCAGAGCTTAATGTTAGCATGCCTGTTAGCAGATTAGCAAAATGGAAAACAGGTGTACAAATGACATCTTTATCATTAATGATTCTTGGAGATAAAGGTACAGGCATAGAATTTACTAATGAATTAGGAAGGTTTGGCCTTATAATTGCAGCTATCCTAACCATAATAACTGGTTTTGCCTATTTAAAAGCATCATTAAAACATCTAAGAAAATAACAGATTTTATAAAAGAGCAGAAATTTTTTCTGCCAAAATAAAATCATTTTCATGCAAATCATTAATTGCATGAGTAAAAATAGTGATATTTACATAACCATATCCTAGAGCTATATCAGGATGATGCTGCAAAGAATCAGCTATATCCTTTATTTGAGCCACAAAATCAAACGCTTCATTAAAATCCTTAAATTTATATTCTCCATATAACTTTTTATCTTTAACAAGCCATGCATTATTTAGCTTAGATAACAAAACTAAAACCTCATCTCCTGAGAGAGCTTGCATATTTTTATTACAACCTACCATTAATTTTCTTGCTTATTATTTATAATTTCATCAAGAGCTAAAAAATAGCCTTGATTACCCATGCCTTTATAAATAGATTTTGCTACTAAACTTATATATGAAAAATGCCTAAATTCTTCTCTTTTTTCAGGATCCGAAAGATGAACTTCAATAATTGGAATATGGAATAATTTTAATATATCATATATAGCTATAGAGCTATGAGTATAAGCCGCAGCATTTATAATAACTGCCTCATATTTTTTATTTAAATAGGCTTTTTGTAAGATATTTACTATTTTACCCTCCTCATTTGATTGAAAAAACTTAATTTTATAACCTTTATCACTAGCTTTAAGAGATAAATCCTTGTTTATTTTTTTTAAGCTATCTTTACCATAAATTTCTGGCTCTCTTCTACCAAGAAGATTAATATTTGGGCCATTAACTATTAATATTTTTTTCATTTTACTATTTTTTATTTCTTAAGAAACAAACCACCGAGAATGGAATTGTTGCAATATATATAACACCCATTAAGGGAAGTATAATCCAAGGTTTTAACAATAAACTTACAATAAAAACAGTACATAAAAACAAAGTAGGAAACATCATTTTACTACTTATTTCTATATGTTTAACTGAAATTGTTGGTATTTGGCTTGCCATTAAAAAACCAATCACCAACAAGTAAAAAGCAAGTATTGCCGGAATTTCCTTAAATAAGTAAAACTCATATTGAAACGAAACCATAATTGGAATCAATGTTAAACCCGCTCCACATGGCGCTGGGATACCAACAAAAAACTTGTCCATCTTTACATCATCTAGAGCTAAACCTGAATTAAATCTAGCTAATCTAAAAGCGCCACAAATAGTAAAAATCAAAGCTACTGCCCAGCCAATTACTTTAACAGGGAAATATTGCAAGCTCCAGTTATATAAAATAAAGGCAGGAGCAACACCAAAATTAATAAAATCTGTTAAACTATCTAATTCAGCCCCAAATTTTGAGCTTGCATTTAGCATTCTGGCAAGACGTCCATCCATTCCATCTAAAAAAGCAGAGGTAACCAAAAGACCAACTGCAAGCTCCCATCTTGCTTCCAAGCTATATTTAATAGCTGACATACCAAAGCATAAGCTAATGATAGTCACTAAATTGGGAAAAAGGTAAATTAGCGGGAATTTTCTATTCATGCAGATTTTTTATCCTTTGGCTTGGCAAGTTTCTTTTTTGGAGAAGATTTTATTTTAGCCTTATCTAATTGCGCTATTATTGTTTCACCACCAACCATTGTTTGGCCAATAGAAACATTAATTTTAGTATCTTTAGGCAAATATAAATCAACCCTTGAACCAAATCTAATAATACCAAATTTATCCCCCGCCTCAATATTTTGCTTTTCATCTAATGAGCATATAATTCTTCTTGCAATTAAGCCCGCTATTTGCACAAAAATAACCTTAACACCATTTGTCGTTTTCATGACACATGTTTGCCTTTCATTATCGACACTTGCTTTATCTAAATTAGCATTTAAGAATTTACCCTTGCGATAATGTAAATCAGTTATAGTTCCACTAGCAGGAACTCTATTAACATGCACGTTAAAAACACTTAAGAAAATGCTAACTCTCTTATATATGGTTTTATCATTTAATTCATCAGGGGCATGAGCATCTTCAATGGAATCCACAACACCATCAGCAGGGCTTATGATCAAATCTTGTCCTTTAGGAGTTACTCTCTTAGGATCTCGAAAAAAACAAGCTATAAATATTGTGATTAAAAAAGCCAACCAACCAAGAGGAGGAAAAAAGGCACCTGTTAAAAAAGCAAAAGCTGCTCCACAAATTACAAAAACATAGCCTTCAGCATGTATAGGGGGTATAGCATCAATTATTCTCATGATATTTTAAGTTTGAATTTATGTTATTTTTTTAAGATATAGTCTTGTCACTAATTATCAATAGTTGTAGCTTTAATGAATTAATTTTAAATTATTTCAAGTAATAACTTATGGAAAACATAAAAAAAATAACCATTGCTTATGGCGATGGAATTGGGCCAGAAATCATGCAAGCAACCCTAAAAATATTACAATATGCAGAAGTGGATCTCGCAATTGACACAATTGCAATTGGTAAAGAGCAATATAATAAAAAAATAGAAACAGGCATAACAGACAGCGCTTGGGAAACCATCAAAAACAACCAAATACTCTTAAAAGCTCCTATTACAACACCGCAAGGAAAAGGTTATAAAAGCTTAAATGTAACTCTTAGAAAAACCCTTGGATTATATGCAAATATTAGACCCGTTAAATCTTACCATCCGTTTATAAAATCAAATTTTCCTAAAATTAATTTAGTACTTGTAAGAGAAAATGAAGAAGATTTATATTCAGGAATGGAATATAGGCTTTCCAATGATTATTATGAATCTTTAAAATTAATAACAAGCTCAGGCTCAAATAAAATAAATAAATTTGCTTTTGATTATGCTTTAAAAAATAATCGCAAAAAAATATCTTGCTTCATCAAAGATAACATAATGAAATTAACAGATGGCGCTTTTCACAAATCATTTGATGAAATTGGCAAATTTTATCCTGAAATAGAAACAGAGCAAATGATCATAGATATTGCATCTGCAAAAATTGCTGCGGATCCAGAAAAATTTGATGTCATTGTCACTGAAAATTTATATGGAGATATTATTTCTGATATAGCGGCAGAAGTTTCTGGTTCTGTTGGTTTGTGTGGTTCGGCTAATATTGGTGATAATTTTGCTATGTTTGAAGCTATTCATGGTTCTGCACCAGATATAGCAGGACAAAATATAGCTAACCCATCAGGCTTAATTAATGCAGCAATAATGATGCTTCGTCATATTTGCAAATTTAAAGAAGCAAATATTATTGAAAATGCCTTAAGTTATACTATTGAGGAAGGGTATCATACAGCAGATTTATATAATAAAAATCATAGTAAAGAAAAATTAGGCACAAAAGAGTTTGCAGATAAAATTATCAAAAATCTAGGTAATAATCCAAAAATCATAGAAAATTATACAGATAATCAAAATAATTATTGTAACAATCGAATAATTAAAATTGAAAATTCTGCATTAAAATCCAAAAAACAAGAATTAGTTGGTGTAGATGTATTTATAAATTACAATTATAAAGATCTTGCTGATTTTAAAGACAAAATTTTAGAAACAACCTCTAAGCTTCTCTTAAATCTTCAATCAATAGCAAATAAAGGCCTAAAAATCTGGCCAAGCAATTTCTCTACAAACCCAAATTGTGATGTTTTAAATTGTCGCTTCGTTTCGAAAGAAAGCCAGAAAACTATAAAAGAAACTGATGTAATTAATTTGCTAAATGCCCTTATTAAAGCAGATTTAAAATTTTGCAAAACACAAAACCTCTATATTTTTGACGATAAGATTGGTTTTTCAGTGTAATTGATCAGTTGATATTTATATAGGGCATTTTATATTCAAAAATGATAATTTTTCCAAATATTGATGGATAAAAAAAACATATCTAACATACAGCGAAATAATCTTGCAGAAAAAATTGAAAATAAAGAATTTTTTAAAGAAGCAAGAGATTGGTATTTTTACAAATTTTGCAAGCCTATTTCTGAGAGATATTTTTGGATTTTCACAGTATTTTGCCTAATAATAGGTATGATGTCATTATATAACGAGGTATCTGCTTGGTATCCTCTAAAAAACACTAAGCCTATAATTTTACTTAATAAAGATTCAGAATATGTCCAAATTGTCCGTAAAATGGAAAATCCAGATAAAAATCCAGATCTAGCAATTTTGCGTCACCTTATTAAAAACTACATTTTAATGCGAGAAGAATATTTAATTGGTAGCTTAAACTTAATTAAAATAGATAATCGCCTTAAAAAAGTAAGTAATAACTCATCAAGAGAAATAACCAAAGATTTTCAAAATATTTTTGCAACTAACGATATAAATAACCCAATGCTCAGATTAGGTAATTCAGGCACTAGATATGTTGAATTTCTTGATTTTAAAATAGAAATAGAAGAGAAAAATTTTCTTGAAAGATTAGCCTCAAATATATACTCATCATTACCTAGCAAAGCTACAATAATTTTTAAAACAGATGAAAACACCAATAATAAGAAAAAAATTGAATATTGGAAATTAGACATGTCCTTTAATTATTCAGGAGTAGTAATAGATAAAGAAAAAAATACATTAACTCTTGAAGAATTCACAGTAATTGATTATCAAAAAAAGAATTTTTAAAATTATGAAAAAACTTATTCTAATCATATTTCCTATTATTTTTAGCTTTTCCAGCAACGCCAAAACAAATAAAGCGGTAATATATCCAGAACCTATGGCTCATAACAATAAAATAGTCACCTATATTTATAGGCCTGACTATATTTATAATTATGTAGGGACATATGAGTATCAAGCTCATATAAAATTACAAGCAGGCGAAAAAGTATCAACAATAGCAATGGGAAATACTAGCGGCTGGGAAATAGTTGAAAATGGTAGCAGAATATTTTTACGCCCCCTAAATAAATATGCTAAAACTAATATGACCTTAATAACAAACCGTCGTTTATATCAGTTTCTACTTGATGCTACGTCAGTTAATTCCATTAATGATCCAGCTGTATTTTTCGAAGCAAGATTTACATATCCTGAAGATGTCTCAAATTTTACAATATTAGAAACATCTCCAAATATAGAAGAAGTTATAGGATTTTCTAATAATAATGATGAACAATCCTTGTTATATAACTATAATTATTCTATATCAGGACCTGAAAAAATTGTTCCTGTTAAAGTATTTGATGACGGAGAATTTACTTATTTTGAATTTTCTAATAAACATTCAGAAATACCAGCGATATTTTACGTTGATTCAGACGGTTATGAAGGCCTAGTAAATTACAGAGTTGAAGGAGACTATATCATAATTGAAAGATTAGCAGAAATGTTCACATTAAGACATGGAACAGACACTGTATGCATCTATAATGATGACCTACAAAATAAAAAGAGAAAACAATAGCTTAAGCAGCAAATATCAATGCAAAGCTTGAATTAAATATCCTTATTCATTATAATTAATTATTTTATGCAAGATTATCAAGTTATAGTAATTGGGGGAGGGCATGCAGGTTGCGAAGCAGCTTATATTTCTGCCGCCAATGGCTGTAATACATTATTAATTACTAAATCTATAGATAAAATAGGAGAATTATCATGCAACCCCTCAATTGGAGGAGTTGGCAAAGGAATCATTGTAAGAGAAATTGATGCTTTGGGCGGAATAATGGCTAAAGCAATAGATAAATCAGGAACTCATTTTAAAATATTAAATCAAAGCAAAGGAGCTGCAGTACATGGCCCAAGAGCTCAAGCAGATAGAAAATTATATAAAAAAGCAATTCAATATTACCTAAAATCACAGAAAAACCTAACAATATTAGAAGAAGAAGTCACAGAAATAATTACTAAAAACAATAAAATCACAGGGCTCAAAACTAATAATAATATTATAAATGCCAATTCCATTATATTAACCACAGGAACCTTCTTAAATGGCATAATTCATATTGGAGACAAGAAAATAGCAGCAGGCAGAATAGGAGAAACTCCAGCAAAAAAATTAGCAGAATCTCTAAAAAAGCATAATTTTAAAATAGGGCGCTTAAAAACAGGCACACCACCAAGAATTGACGGCAAAACTATAAATTATAAAGAGCTAGATACACAAGAAGCAGATAAACCAGCAAACGCATTTTCATTTGATAATAAAGAAATAACCATAAAACAAATAGCTTGTCATATTACCTATACCAATAAAAAAACACATTCTATAATTAGTAAAAATATAAATAAAAGCGCTATTTATTCAGGACAAATATCAGGAAAAGGACCTCGTTATTGTCCTTCAATAGAAGATAAAATAAGCCGTTTTGCTGATAAAGACCGACATTTAGTATTTCTAGAGCAAGAAGGTCTTGACAACTATACCATATATCCAAATGGTTTATCTACCGCATTGCCAGAGAATGTACAAGAAGATTATATTCATTCAATAAAAGGCCTAGAAAATTGTAAGATAACTCAATATGGCTACGCCATTGAATATGATTATATCGACCCACGTGAACTTCAAGCAAATCTTGAAACAAAGAAAATTTCAGGCCTATTTTTTGCAGGACAAATTAATGGAACAACAGGTTATGAAGAAGCAGCAGGGCAGGGCATTATAGCAGGAATAAATGCCAGTTTAAAAATACAAAATAAAGAAAATTTTACTTTAAAGAGAAGCGAGGCATATATAGGCGTATTAATAGATGATTTAATTCGCTTAGGAACAAGCGAACCATACAGAATATTTACATCCAGGGCAGAATATAGATTAATGTTAAGAAGTGATAATGCCGATCAAAGACTTACGCCAAAAGCTATAAAATTAGGAATTGTTTCACGTGAAACAATTAAAAACTACAATAATAAAATAAAAAAGATAAAATCCTTAACTAATTTATTGCATGGATTTAAACTAAGCCCTAATCAAGCAAATAAATTAGGTTTTAAAATCAATTTAGATGGCAGAAGAAGATCCGCTTATGATTTACTAAAATACCAAAACATCAATTATGATCAATTAGCTGAAATATGGCCAGAGTTAAAAAATTTTAATAGTGAGATTATTAAACAGATAGAAATAGAATCAAAATATTCTGACTATATAAACTTACAAAAAAAAGATATAGAGATTATAGAAAAAGACGAAAAAATAAAGATACCAAATAATCTTGACTATAATCAAATATCATCTTTATCTAATGAAGCAAAAGAAAAATTAAACTCTATAAAACCAACAAATCTAGGACAAGCATCAAGAATATCTGGCATAACACCCGCAGCTTTAATTACTATCATGGTTGCCATCAAAAAACTTAAGAAATCTGGCTAAATTTACAAACTATATAAAAAACGTGCAAGACGGTCCTTAATATAGTCTCTTTGACTAAGATTTTTTACATTATAAAACTCTTCCTCTTTTGCAATAGCCGTAAAATCCAAAAATCCTTGCCCCACATAATTTGTATAATCTTTTATATTTTCTTTTACTACACGGTAAGTTATTGATGCAATAATTTTTGCTAAATCAACATAAATTTTAAATTCATCATCTATTGCTCTTGCATGATCAAATTTATTTATATCTTGTTCAATTTGATATATATATTGCTGCAAGGCTATTTTGAAGTTGATTTCAGCTTTTTCTATATATTTACTATTATAAGAAAAAATATCATCCCACATATTAATATTTGAAGAATTTAATCTAATAAATTTGCTAAAATATACCGAATCCAACATATTTTCTAATTCAGCTAAATTTTCATCAAATAAATTATCTAAATTAAAAGCTAATTTTTGAATCAAATGAGAAACATATGCATAAATTTCATCATGCCTGGAAGCAGGAAGCATTTCAGGGATTGCACCAGCCAAATGCCACAAATCAGTAATTTTCTTAATTGCTTGATTGTCACCTTTAGTAATTATAATTTTTTTACCATCATATAAATTTGCAATTACTGTTCCTGTGCCAGATAAATGAGACCCAGCTATTGGATGGCTTGCGACAAATGAAATATTTGGCAAATAAAAATTAGCTAAATCATCAACAAAATATTTTACAGACCCCAAGTCAGATATTATTACATCATCTAGCAACCTGATTTTGGCTATATTCCTAAAAACATATTCATACTGACTAAGAGGTACTGCTATAAAAATAATATTTGCATCCTTTAAACTAAAATAATCTTCATCAGACCTAGAAAAAGCAAGTATTTCACTTGCTAATTTTCTTTCTTGTAATAAATTAGCTAAAGAAGACCCAATTAAACCATTCCCAATAATAACAATCTTATTATATTCCATTAAAATTTATGAGTAATTATGTTAATAAATAACCTCTTAAAAAATGCACAAAATCTATTAAAAGATCAAGGAATTACATCTTACATATTAG
>CBFHSE010000024.1:0-23465 GCA_965658435.1 Rickettsiales bacterium
ATTCCTATTAATAAATTTTCTAAAATTAGAAAAAACAAAAGATATGTTGAATCTAAGATACCTTTATTAATTTATAATAGGCCTCTTACTTATCATGAGTGGAAACATAATCAATTTAGAGTTAATGGTAATTTTTCTAGAAATGGTGAGCTAGAATTTTCAGGCCTTGATTATTTATTAGCATATAGTTTTTTGGAAAAAATAAATAAATGAGTTTAAAATTTATAAAAGAAATAGATTTTTCTAAAGCTCTTATAATTGCTTATAACATCCAAAAGAGCTATGAGCATGTAGCTTTTTTACATTCAGTTAAAGCCAACTCATATAGTGGAAATAAATCATTTTTGGCCTTTGGAGCTAGTGAAATTTGCAATGATTTTACTTCATTAGAAAGTAAATTATCTGAAGATGCAGATTTTTTTGATAATTTATGGTTTGGTTATATTTCTTATGAAAATTTGCGTCATAATTACCCTGATATTAATGTTGATCTGCCGGCATATATTGAGACTAATGATTCTTTGTTTTTTAAGGCTGCCAATTTAATAATTTTTGATTTTCTAGCCCAAAATGCTAAATTTTATAGCGATTCTAATTCTAGTTGTATAGAAGAAGATTTCAATAATGATATTTTATCGCCTAGTTTTTCTATAAAAAAACTTAGGGCAAATTATAGTAAGGATGATTATTTTAGGAAAATTTCTGATATAAAAAACTTAATAAAAGAAGGTGATTTCTATCAATTAAATTTAACTCGTAAGATTATGGGTGAAATTAATAATTACTGTGCCTTTTCAATTTTTAATGATTTAATTAATTTTAGCCCCACAGCTTATTCTGCCTTTTTTAAATTATCAGGTTTATATGTAATTTCTTCTTCGCCAGAAAGATTTGTTACAATTGACTCTACAGGAAAAATTAATGTTCGTCCTATAAAAGGAACTATTTCCTCAAAATCAATTAATTCTGTGGAAAATCTTAAGGATTCTGAAAAAAATCAGGCTGAAAATTTAATGATTGTGGATTTAATGCGCAATGATTTAACTATGGTTAGTAAGGCAAATTCAGTAAAAACCGACTCTTTATTTGATCTTGATAGTTACAAATATTTACATCATCTTTCTTCATCTGTTACTGCAAATAAAAAATCTTCTTCTCATTTTGTTGTAAAAAATATTTTTCCACCTGGCTCTATGACTGGAGCACCCAAAAAAATTGTTATGGAAAATATTGCAAGATTAGAAGCAATGAAAAGAGGCATATATTCTGGTTCAGTTGGTTTTTTTGCTGGCAATGGTGAAGCGGATTTTTCTGTTGTAATTCGAACTATTATAATTCAAGAAAATAAATTTGAATTTCAAGCTGGAGGCGCAATTACCTATGATTCAGACAGTTTTGATGAATGGAATGAGATTTCTGTAAAATCAAAAGCTATTTGTAAGTCACTCAAGTTAGATATTGCAATGATTGAAGATTTATAATTATAGATTTTTACGCATTAAACTATTACAATAATAAAAAAATTGATTATTTTCTTATGCATTTCTTAATTGTTATAGCTAATTTTTATGAAGATATTTCTGAAAATCTTTTAAATGGTGCTATCTCTTTACTTGATAAGGAGGGGCATAGTTATCATAAGATTTCTGTTCCTGGTTGTCTTGAGATTCCTGCAACAATAAGCTTTGCAACTGATACTCTTGCTTATGATGGGTTTATTGCACTTGGTTGTGTAATAAGAGGAGAAACAATTCATCATGAAGTTGTGGCTCATGAGAGTGCAAGAGCAATAAATGAGTTAGCAATTAATATGAATCTTGCTATAGCAAATGGTATTATTACTGTTGAAAATAAAAAGCAGGCTTTGGAGAGATCCGTAAAACAAAATAAAGGTAAATATGCAGCTAAAACTGCAATTAAAATGGCTAAAATCCGAGATAAGTTTCATGATATGCTTGTTTCATAATTATATTATAAGAAAATGGAATATGAATTAAATTTTGGCTATTCATTTATGAGAAGATCAAGAATAGCTGCCTTACAAATTTTATATCAATATGAATTTTACGAAGGTAAGAATTCTGCAGCAGATATTACAAATGATTTAAAAAAATTATATATAGAAAGCTATAGTGATAAGGATAAAAATAATGTTATTAATGAAGATTTAATTTCTAAAATAGTTGATTTTGCTATTAATAATAAAAAAGTAATATTAGAAAAATTGGAACCTTTACTTAAAGTAAGCTGGACTCTTGATGAGCTTTCAATAAATATAAAATTAATATTATATCTAGCATATGCCGAAGCTAGTGTTACTAAAACAGATGTTCCTGTTATTATTAATGAATATATTGAGTTAACTAAGATTTTTGAAAATGATAATGATGCAAAATTTGTTAATTCAGTTGTTGAATCTTTAGTAAAAGAAATAAGAAAAAATGGATGAATTCAAACTTATAGATAATTTTTTAAAAAAATTATCTGGTAAAAATTCATTAAATCTTGAAGATGATGTTGCTCTACTGGACTCTGACGCTAAACTTGCTTTTTCTACAGATATTATAGTTGAGGGTGTTCATTTTTTTAAGAATAGCTCTGCTAAAATTATTGCCTATAAATTACTTGAATCAGCTTTGTCTGATCTTGCTGCAAAAGCATTATGCCCTTGTTATTATAGTTTAAATTTATCTTTACCAAAAAATCTTTCTAGTGAATGGTTTGAATTATTTTCTTTATCCTTATCTGAAATACAAAAGAAACATAATATTTATTTATTAGGTGGTGATATAACAAATTGTGAGAAAATGGTTTTATCTGCTACTGTTTTTGGCACATATAAGCAAAAAATTATAGCTCGTAATAATTTACAAGAAAATGACTTAGTCTTTCTTTCTGGCTATATTGGAGATAGTTATCTTGGTCTAGAATATTTACGGGGAAATTTAACTGAGGATTTACTTAAAAAATATTTTATAGATAAATATAATTTTCCTGAGGCTCGTACAGATTTAAGAAATATTTTGGCCAATTATGCTAATGCAGCAATTGATATATCTGATGGCTTAATTCAGGATATATCTCATTTAGCAAAAACATCAAAAAAACAAGTTAATATTGATTATTCTTCTATAGCTTATAGTGATAATGCTAAAAAATTAATCTCTAAAAATAATGATTTAATTTATAAACTTCCTTTTGCTGGAGATGATTATGAAATTGTATTTTCTGTGGCATCAGAAAATAGAGATGCTCTTTTGAAATTAGCTCAAAAATCAAAGATTTTAATCACAGAGATTGGCTATGTTTCACGTGGAAATTCAGTAAAATTATTAAATTGTGATAATAAAAAACTATCAAAAAACTGGGGTTATAAGCATTTTACGGATTAATTTTTTTATTTAATAAAGTAAAAATATTTTGTTTTACTGTTATCTTCTCTTGAAAAAAATACTCAAATGCAGGCTGGGCTTGATATATTAACATTCCTAAACCTGTTATTATTTTATGATTATGTGTTTTGGCATCACTCAAAAACTTGGTTATTTCTGGTTTATAAACAATATCATAACAAATTTTTTGATCTTTTAATTTTGAAAAATCTATTTCTAAATTATTTGAATTATTTAATCCCATAGATGAGGCATTAATAATAATATCCACCGCTTGCAACACCCCCCCCAACTCACTCATATCGCCTGCAACCACCTGATTTTTAAATTTTTGTTGATAAAACAACGCTTTCTCATAAGTTCTATTAATTAAATATATTTTATTGTTTTTTTCATTTAAAAGGCCTTGTAGAATTGCTTTTCCTGCTCCACCAATGCCTATTAAGGCTATTTTTTTATCTTCTAATTTTAAATTTGCTTGCTTTTCAAATGACTCTTTAAAACCTTGATAATCTGTATTAGTTGCATAAATTTTATTTTCTTTTTTATATAGGCAATTTATTGCTTCTAATTTTTTTGTTTCTCCATCTATAATAGCAAAATTCTTAACTATGTGAAATGCGTTTTCTTTGTGAGGAATTGTTATATTTATTCCTGTTATTTCTTTTTTACTAAATGTTAATAAATATTGAGCAAGATCATTTTTTTTTATATTGATTGCTTCATATTCTCCTTTTATATTTTTTTCTTTTAACCAATGATTATGTATCATTGGCGATAAACTATGCTCTATTGGGTCACCTATTACGCCTGCTTTTATAATTTCCATTTTTTTGATTTTTTATTATTTTTTTTATGTTTTCTTTTTTTCTTATTTTTCTGTTTTAGAAAATCCTTATAACTTAATAATTTTTTACCATTTATAGCATTAAATATATTTTCTAGATAATTAGTTATAATTATTAATCTTTTACCAAAATCTTTTTCTTTTTTTAGATAATTTTCTACCTCTATTTGTAAATCTTCTGCTAGCTTTATTTTTATTAGCTTTTTTTGCTGAGATTTATTTAGAATATAATTGATTTTAGTTATCTCTGTGTTTTTTTTCATCTAATTTTTGAATTATTGCGGCTGCTGTTTCTTCAATTGATTTTTTGCTAACATCTATTATAGGCCAATTATTTTTAAGATAGAGCTTTTTGGCTTCTTTGATTTCTTTATCAACATTTTCATAATTTATATATTCATTATTATCTTTTATTTCCTGATTTAATAATCTGATTCTGCTCTTTCTAATATTTATTAAGGATTCTGAATTAATTGTTAAGCCAATAATTAATGTTTTTTTTAATTTATTTATAATATCTGGCATTTCTACACCATCTATAAATGGGATATTTGCTGCTTTATATCCTCTATGTGATAGATAGACACATGTCGGAGACTTTGAGGTTCTTGATGGCCCAACTAATATTATTTCGGCATTTTCTAGTTCATTTACCCTCCTGCCATCATCGTGATTAATAGTAAAATTAATTGCTTCTATTCTATTAAAATAATCCTTATCTAAAACATATTGTCGCCCAGGTTTATTAATTATATTTTGTCCTATATATTTTGAAAAACTAGTAATTATGCTATCTAAAGCTGGAATACACATTATTTTTTCTTTTTTACATTCAAGCAATAATAGGTCTAATAATTCTTGATTTAATATTGTATATAATACTATGCCTGGGTATTTTTTTATCTTTTCAATAGAATCTAAAATCTTGCTTTTAGTTCTAACAAGTGACCACATATATTCTTCATATTCTACATTTTTAAATTGTGACATTACAGCTCTAGATATCGCACCTAAAGTTTCTCCTGTAGAATCTGAAATAAGATGAATATTAATTTTCTTCATAAATTGTTAAAAAATTGTTAATAAGTTCCTATATTTTTTTTTATTTCTTTTTTTGTTACTAGTTATTAACATTTTATCAAAAAAAATATCTTTTTAGCAAAAATTTTGTTAAATTTCTTAAAAGCGAGCTATTTACTGCTTAAATCAGCGGTATATTTGTTTATAAATTGTTGATAACTATGTTAAAAAGCTTAAAATAACTTTAATCTTATTAATTATATAAATGTATAAATTAAATAATATTATATATAATAAAAATTCTTTTATCTGGATTATGAGACAAGCAGGTAGATATTTACCTGAATATTTAAAAACCAGAGAAAATGCAGGGGATTTTTTAACTTTATGCTATAATCCTGAATTAGCCTGTGAAGTTACAATTCAACCTATTACAAGATTTAACTTTGATGCAGCAATAATTTTTTCTGATATTTTGGTTGTTCTTGATGCGCTAGATATAGATGTTAAATTTATCAAGGGAAAAGGTCCTGTTTTAAAAGGAAATTTAAAAAAATTCTCAGAAATAGAATTATCTTCTATTGAAGAAAGAATTAATAGTAAGTTACAAAATATCTATAAAGCAATTGCTTTGGTTAGAAAAGAGCTTGATGCTGATAAATCCTTAATAGGCTTTAGTGCTGCATTTTTTACACTTTTTGTTTATCTAATTGAGCAGGCTTCAAGCAAGGATTATGCTCAAGCAAAGATTTTTTCTTATAATCATCCTGAAGAATTTTTAAAAATAAAAAAAATTCTGATAAAAGCCATTTCAGTTCATTTAAAAAATCAAATCGCAGCAGGATGTGATGTAATCAAGATTTTTGATAGTTGGGCAGGTGTAGTAGCTGAAGATAAAATAAATAGCTTTATTATCGATCCTACTGCAGAAATTTTGGAAAATTTAAAAGGTGAAAAGGTTAAAAAAATATGCTTTCCAAAAAATATTCGAAATAATTTAGATAAATTTTGTGCATTGGATTTTGATATTTTGGCTTTAGATTTTAATTTTGATATAAAAAAAGCCGAAGATATATATCAAAAATATGGAAAAATTACTCAAGGAAATATGGATCCATCCTTTTTGCTGGCAAATAATCAAAATATCATAAAAAATGAAATAGATAAGATTAGAAATGCCACTAAAAATATTCCTCATCTATTTAATTTAGGTCATGGTGTTCTTCCACAAACACCAGTTAAAAATATGGAGTTTTTGGTTGAATATTACCGTAAGAGCTTTTCTTGAAAACTAACGTAATAAATTAATGTTTTTTTGATAGTCTTTTGGGTTTCCAGTAAAAATTGCGGATCCTGCAACAAAGACATTTGCTCCCGCATCTCTTACAGAATTAATGGTATTTTTATTAATTCCTCCATCTACTTGGAGATCAATATTAAAATTATTTTTTGATATTTTTTTACGAATATTTTCAATTTTTTTTAATTGCGAAGAAATAAATTTCTGGCCACCAAAACCTGGATTTACTGTCATCACTAAGATTAAATCAATTTTTTCTAATATATAATCTAGGATATTTTCATTTGTTGAGGGAACAAGGCTAATTCCTACTTTCTTTCCAGTTTTTTTTATTAATTCAATTGATCTATCAAGATGGATGGTGCTTTCTGCATGAATTGTTATTATATCAGCACCGCTATTTGCAAAATCTTCAATAAAATTATCAGGATTATTTATCATTAAATGAACATCAAATGTTTTTTTGCTATATTTCCTAATAGATTTAACAATATCTGAGCCAATTGTAATATTCGGTACAAAATTTCCATCCATCACATCAATGTGAATATAATCTGCTCCAGCTTGATCTATAGCAGTTACTTCTTCACCTAATTTTGCGAAGTCAGCAGAAAGAATAGATGGTGCAATTTTTGAATGTAAAGACATGTTGAAAAATAGAGTTAGTTATATATTCTATTTTACAGAAAAAAAATCTTTTGTAAATTATTGGTAAAAATTATGACTTTAATAGCAGCAACTGCTCATGCAGCAGATAATAATCAAAATGTTCAAGCAAACCCAATTGCAGGGATATTTCCTATAATAATAATTTTTGCTATTTTTTATTTTTTGATAATTATGCCACAGCAAAAAAAAATAAAAAAACATAAAGAGTTAATCAATAATATTAAAAAAGGTGATGTTATTCTTACTAATGGAGGAATTTATGGTAAGATTAATAAAGTTACAGAAAATAACTTTGAACTAGTAATTGCAGAAGCCACAATTATTCAAATTGCAAAAGAAGCTGTTGCAAATATTGTGGACATGAAATTCTCTCCATTAAGTTCTGTTGATAAAAAAGATAATAAAACATCTAAATCTCGTAATAAATAATGCTATCAATTCCTAAATGGAAAATTATACTGGCTTTATTAGTATCAATTTATGCAGTAATAATTTTATTACAAAATTTTAGTAAAAATCACGAGGCTAAAAAAATAAATCTTGGTTTAGATTTAAGAGGTGGGGCATATTTATTGCTAGAAATTAACTATGAATCTTATTTTCAGGAAAAAATAGAAATTTTAAAAAATGAGATTAGGGAAAAACTTAGATCTGAGCAAGTATCTTATGCAAATTTACAAATTAATCAAAATAAGATTAATTTTTTACTGACAAATGAAGATGAAGATATCTATAAAATTTTAGTAGATATAATAAAAGATATAAAAATTTCAAAAAATGCCAAAAACATCTCTATTTCATATTCTGACAATTTCATAAGAGAGCAAAAAATTTCAATTTTAGAGCAATCATTAGAAGTTGTAAGAAGAAGAGTAGATGAAACAGGTACAACTGAGCCACTTATTCAACCTCAAGGATTAAATAGAATTATATTACAAGTTCCTGGTATTGAAAATCCAGAAATATTAAAAAGGGTATTGGGCAGAACAGCTAAAATGAGTTTTCATTTACTTCATAAAGAAAAACCAATTGTTAATGACTTATTTTTTGTTCCATCTGGTTATATGATTGTAGAGGATCACAAAGAAAATATTTATTATTTAGTTAAGGAAAAGCAAGATTTATCAGGTGATATGCTAACTGATGCACAAGTTAATATGCAACAAGGAATGCCTCAAATAAATTTTAAATTTGATGCATTAGGCTCAAGAAAATTTGCAGAAATTACCAGTGCAAATGTTGGGGTAAGATTAGGAATTATATTAGATAATAAAATAATAAGTGCTCCAAATATTAGAGAGCCTATTATTGGCGGTGCAGGGGTTATTAATGGAAGTTACACTATTGAAGAGGCAAATGAACTAGCTTTATTACTGAGATCAGGATCTTTGCCAGCTCCTTTAAATATTATAGAAGAAAGGACGGTAGGACCATCTTTGGGAAGTGACTCTATTAAATCTGGAAAGCAAGCTATATTGATAGCATTTATATTAGTTTTAGTTCTTATGCTTGCATTATATAAGAAATTTGGTTTTTTTGCTTTTATAGCCTTAACAATGAATGTAATTTTTATTTTTTCTGTTTTAACTATGTTTGGAGCAACTCTAACTCTACCTGGCATGGCTGGGATAGTTTTAACTATTGGAATGGCTGTTGATACTAATGTTTTAATATTTGAAAGAATAAGAGAAGAATCTAGAAGTGATAAATCTATTTATGCAGTTATTGATCATGGCTTTAAAAATGCTTTTAAAACCGTTCTAGATTCAAATTTAACTAGCTTAATTATTGCTTTAATTTTATTTAATTTAGGTTCTGGACCTATAAAAGGTTTTGCTGTTACATTATCTGTTGGGATATTGGCTTCGATGTTTTCAGCAATATTTTTAACTAAATTATTTATCTATTCTTGGGTTTTATATTTTAAGCCTAAGAAAATTAGCGTTTAAATATTTCTTTATCTAATTCTTTTAATTCATTTAAATATTTTTTAGCTATATAATCTGTACCGCTTTTAGAATAGCTTCCATATTTGTTATTATAGTTAAATTTATTTTTACTTAATCTTTGATTGTTTCTGCTACTCTCAATATTTCTGTTTTCTTTATAATTATTAAATTTATTGTTATTATATACACCAATTGTTTTTTGTTCTCTGTTTTTTAGCGCATATTGATCTTTCTGATAATATCTTGGTGAACGATATAAGTTTTTTTTAGTACTATAGTAATTTAAATTTCTTTCTCTGTTTCGGTAATTATCATAATAATAATCTCTTTGCTGAAGTTTATAATTTCTAGCATTTAATCTTTTATTTTCTTCTATTTGGTAATTATCAATAGCTTTTATATTTCTGTTTGGCCTTATTTCTATAGTTGGAATTTTATTTGCTTCTTTAATTTTACAATCTTTGGCAATCCTTAAATTTTGTAATTGTGTAATATCTTCTTCTCTTTTATCATCAATTGACCTAACTAATATGGCGTCATATAAAAACGGTATAACAAATATATAAGAAAGCTTTAATCCTTTATTTTCTTTACTTTTTTTGTCTTCTTTTGTAAGTGAATCTATTTTTTGTAATATTGTATTACAATCTAAGCGGAAGTTATTTTTAGAAAATCTATAGTCATTTGTATTATGACAAGATATTAATAATAATATTAGCAGATAAATAAAATATGTTTTAATGTTTTTTGTGCCCATGAAATCCCAATAAATTTGCTTAAATTATAGTTTATTTTTGCATTTAGGTCAAATTAAATGATTAAATATTATGAATTGAGCCAATCTAGAGCTTTTTGGTTTATTTTTGCATCTATTGTAATAATCACGGGCGTTGTGTAAGGGTGGTATTTTTCAATTAATTTTTCAATTAATTCTGAATTTTCTTTTTTGCTTTTTATAATTAATTTAATTTCTTGGCTATTATTTATTTTATTATTATCAAAATAAATTGAACTAGATTTTGAGAGATTACAGCAATTGCTAAGTTTTTTCTCAATTATTAATTTGGCACAAATATGGGCTGATTTTTTATTGGGAAAACAGCAATAAATTAAATCTATATTCATATTAACAATTTTCAATTATGTAATTTCTTACTATTTCTTTAAATTCTCCTGCTATATTATCACCTCTTAAGGTACAATATTTTTTTCCTGCAATAAATACAGGAGCTGCGTTATTCTCTCCAGTACCAGGTAAGCTTATACCAATATCAGCATGTTTGCTTTCTCCAGGACCATTTACTATACAACCCATAACAGCAATATTTAATTCCTTAGCTTTTTTATGTTTTTTTTGTAATATTTTTACGTCTTTTTCAATAAATAGCTCTATTTCTTCTGCAAGTTTTTGGAAATAGGTACTTGTTGTTCTTCCACATCCAGGGCAAGATGTAACTTCAGCTTTGAATTTTCTTAATCCAAGAGTTTGTAATATATATTTACATGTTTCTATTTCTTTTGTTCTTGATTCATCTAATTTTGGTGTAAGTGAGGCTCTGATTGTGTCGCCAATACCTTGATGTAATAATATGGCAAAGGCTTGACTAGTTGCAATAACGGCTTTTTGACCTATTCCTGCTTCTGTAAGGCCTAAATGTAAAGGATAATTACATTTTTTGGCGAGTTTTTGATATATTTCAACTAGATCATTTAATTTGCTAACTTTGCAGGAAATTATTATTTTATCTTTTTTTAAGCCAATATTTATGGCTTTTTCTGCGCTTGTTAGAGCAGATTCAATAAGGGCATTTTGCAGAATTATATTGATAGGTTTTGGCTGTTTTAACTTGTTATTTTTATCAATTAAATTTTTGGCAATTATTTGATCTAAGCTGCCCCAATTTACCCCTATTCTTACGGGTTTATTATGTTTTATTGCTTGTTCTATCATTATTTCAAATTGAGTATCTCTTTTGTCTGCGAAACCAACATTGCCTGGGTTTATTCGATATTTATCAAGAGCTTTAGCCATTTCTTGATGGTTTTTTAGCAAATTATGACCATTATAGTGAAAATCTCCAACTAATGGAATTGAGTAGTTTTTTTTAAGTAATAATTCTTTTATCTCTGGAACAGATTTAGCGGCTTTTTCGTCATTTACGGTGATTCTTACAATTTCTGAACCTGCATCTGCAAGCTCGATTATTTGATTTACTGTAGCTTTGATATTTTCTGTTGCGGTATTAGTCATTGATTGGATAGCAATAGGTGAATTGCCTCCGATGGAAATATTACCAATTTTTACTTTATGGGTTTTGTGTCTTTTTAGCATTTTTTGCTAGTAATTTTAGCTCTCTATAGTAAATTCTATCACTTAAAACTCAAGAATTTACTAGGTATTAGATGAAGTTTACGCTTAATTGGTTAAAAGAATATATAGATCTAAATCTTAATTTAGAGCAATTAATAGAAAAATTAACAGAAATAGGTTTAGAAGTAGAGGAAGTAATAGATAAGGCTGCTAGCTATGATTTATTTAAAGCAGTAAAAATTATAGAGGTAAAAAAACATCCTAATGCTGATAAATTAAATATATGTAAAATTAAAACAGAAAAAGAAGAGTTAGAAATTGTTTGTGGCGCTAATAATGTCAGAGAAAATATGATAACAATTTTTGCTCCAGTTGGAAGTGTTATTCCTGCTAATAATATGTTAGTCAAAAAAGCAAAAATAAGAGATGTCTCATCTAATGGCATGTTGTGTTCTGCCTATGAATTAGCTTTAGCCGATGATCATGAAGGAATTATGGATTTAGCATCTGATATTAAGATAGGTAGCAAAATAGCAGATATTTTAGGCTTTTCTGATGTGGTAATTGAAATAGCTATAACCCCAAATAGAGGTGATTGTTTGGGTGTTTATGGCATTGCCAGAGATTTAGCTGCTTGTGGTGCTGGAAAGTTAAAAATAGAAGATAAAAAATTACAAATAAGCAAAAAATTTAAGTCTAATATTAAATTAAAAGTTAATTCTGATGCAGTTAGAGAGTTTAATTTACTTGAAATTAAAAATATAGAAAACTCAACTTCACCCGATTGGCTTAAAAATAGATTAGAAAATATAGGAATTAAGAGCAAAAATTTTATAGTTGATATCACAAATTATATGAGCTTTGCCTATTCGCAACCAATGCATGCTTATGATTTAGATAAGCTTAAAGACAATAATATTATTATAAGAGATGCAGAAAAAACTTTAAAAATAAAGGCTTTAAATGGCTCTTCATATGAGTTAGATAAAGGTTTTTTAGTTGTTGAAAATGCTCAAAAAGTTATTTCTTTGGCAGGGATAATTGGTTCTGAAGATTCTGCTGTATCTGATGATAGTAAAAATATACTGTTAGAGGCGGCAAATTTTAAGCCAAATATTATAGCTAAAATGGGTAGAAAGCTTCAGATAGAAACAGATTCTCGCTATAGATTTGAAAGAAATATAGATCAAAAATTAGCAAAAATAATCATTGAAAAAGCAGCTAATTTATTGGTTTCTGAGCTTGGCGGAGAGGTAAGTGAGTTGATAACATATCAAGCTAATGCTTATAAGGATAGATTTGTAACTCTATGCTATAAAAAATTAAAGCAAATAGCTGGTTATGAGATAGATCAAGATTATGCAAAAGATATTTTGTTAAAATTAGGCTTTAATGTTTCACGTGAAACCTCTGAAGAATTAGAGTTAATTATACCATCATGGCGCAATGATGTAGCAATAGAAGAAGATTTAATAGAGGAAGTTCTTAGATTATCTGATTTAAGTAAAATACCTTTAAAAGAGCCTTTATTCTTAAATAAAAAGGAGCAAAATTTTCTTGATGTTAAATTTGAATATAATTTAAGAAAGCTTTTAGCGTCTCTTGGCTTAAAAGAAGTTATTAATTGGTCTTTTTATAGCAAGGAAAAGCATGATATTTTTTCTTTTAAAGATAAATTAGAGATTATTAATCCCATCAGTTCTGAGCTTGCAATTATGAGAAATAGTTTGTTGGTTAATTTGCTGGATGTTGCCTTAAAAGAGCAAAATAAAAATAATGAGTCATTAGCTTTGTTTGAATTGGGTAAAATTTATTTAGGATTTGAAGGAAAAGAGCAAAAAAATTCTCTTGCTGCTATAAGAGTTGGTAATAGATCAGATGCTTTGCTAAATAATGATAATTCTTTATATGATATATTTGATGTAAAAAATGACTTTTTAAATATTATTGAGTTTTTTGGTTTAAATCCTGATAAATTAAAATTTAATAATGAAAATTTGCCAAATTATATTCACCCAAAAAGAGGAGCTGTTTTAGAGCTTGGTAAAAAAATAATTGGTTATTTTGGCGAATTAAACCCAGAAATTGCTAAAAATCTAAATATAAATTCAAGAGTTAATTTTTTTGAGATTTTTACAGATGAATTGCCTGTAAAGAAAAATAAAAGAAAAATATATAAAGAGGAGGAATTACAAAAGATTAACCGAGATTTTTCCTTTATTATTGATGAAACTATAGCTGCTGATGCTATTAGACAAGAGATTTTAAAATTTTCAAACGATGTTATAAAGGTAAATATCTTTGATTTATATCAGGATGATAAATTGGGCAAAGGCAAGAAATCTCTTGCTTTCCAAGCGGTGTTGCAACCTATTGGTAAGAGTTATGAGGCGGCTTGGTTAGAAGATTTTAATAAAAATATTATTAGTAAAATCTGTAGTAAATTTAATGCTGAATTAAAAAGCTAATATTATGCAATAAAATATGAAAAATTTCTGATAAATTATTTGTATAAAAAAACTAAGCTTTTATTTAGAGGCTCTTTTTCTTTGATTTGCGTCTAATATTCTTTTTCTTAGCCTTAGGAAATTAGGTGTTACTTCTACTAATTCATCAATTTCAATATAAGCCATCATTTGCTCTAAAGTTAGCTTTTTAGCAGGAGTTAACTTAATAGCATCATCTTTTCCTGAGGCACGAAAATTAGTTAATTGTTTAGCTTTTTGCACATTTACTTCTAAATCATTATCTCGGCTATGTTCACCTACTATCATTCCTGTGTAAATATCTGCTCCTGGTTCGATGAATAATATACCTCTATCTTGTAAGCTATTAAGCGCATATGATACAGCTTCACCTTGATTCATTGAAATTAATACACCTTGTTTTCTTTTATTAAGGTCACCTTTATGTGGAGCGTAAGAGTGAAAAATTCTATTTAATACCCCAGATCCTTTGGTTATAGTTAAAAATTCATTTTGAAAGCCTATCATACCACGTGAGGGAACGTGAAATATTAATCTTGATTTAGCGCTTCCACCTGGCTTCATCTCAACCATATCACCTTTTCTTTGATTTAAGCGATCAATTACGGCAGATGAATATTCTTCATCTACATCGATGACTACTTCTTCAATTGGTTCTAATTTTTGGCCATTTTCATCTTGTTTATAGAGTACTTTTGGACGAGATACGGATAATTCAAAACCTTCTCTACGCATATTTTCTATTAATACACCTAATTGTAATTCTCCTCTTCCACCTATTTCAAAAGCATCATTTTGTTCAGATTCATTAAAAGTTATAGCAACATTTGTTGCTGCTTCATTAATTAATCTGTCTCTAATTAAACGTGAAGTAACTTTTGAACCATCTTTACCTGCAAGTGGTGAATCATTTACCGAAAGGGTTACAGACATGGTTGGGGGGTCTATAGGGGTGGTTTTTATAGGTTCTGTGACGCTTGGATCACAAATTGTGTCTGATACGTTGGTTTTAGGTAGTCCGGCAACTACAACAATATCTCCAGCTTCAACTGATTCAGCTGGTATTTTTTTTACGCCTTGAAAAGTAAATAATTTGGTTAAACGAGCTTGTTCTACTTGATTACCTTCTAAATTAAGAGATTTAACAGTTTGGTTTATTTTTCCAATACCTGAATAAACTTTTCCGCTTAATATTGGCCCAAGAAAATTATCTGATTGTAAAATAGTTGCAAGCATTGCAAAAGGTGCTTCTTTATCTATTTTTGGTGTAGGTACATAATCAATTATAAGATCCATTAAAGGATTAAGATTTTCTTCTTTATCGCCAATTTCTCTTACAGCCCAACCTGCTCTACCAGAAGCATAAATAACAGGAAAATCTAATTGCTCCTCATTAGCATCTAATGCAACAAATAAATCAAATATTTCATCTAAAACTTCGTCCTCTCTGCGGTCAGGACGATCAATTTTATTGATAACTACTATTGGTTTCAAACCTAGTGATAAAGCTTTTGCAAGGACAAATTTTGTTTGTGGCATCGCCCCTTCAGAGCTGTCTACAAGTAAAACAACCCCATCAACCATTGATAGAACTCGTTCAACTTCACCACCAAAATCAGCATGTCCTGGTGTATCTATGATATTAATTTTAGTTTCTTGCCAATTTACAGCTGTACATTTTGCTAAAATAGTAATTCCTCTTTCTTTTTCTAAATCATTACTATCCATTATTCTTTCTTCTACTTCCTCTTTAGCATGGAAAACCCCACATTGTTTTAGGATAGAATCTATTAAAGTTGTTTTACCATGATCTACATGGGCAATAATTGCTATATTTCTAATATTCATGAATTTTACTAATTTAAAGGGGGTTTTATAGACTATTTATGTTAAAAATAAATATTAATTTTAGAGTTTACTTATTTATTGCTTAGATTATTTAAAAAATCACAGGCAAATTCTAAGCCTTCTAAATTAATATTATGGGCAAGATTATTAATTAATTTTATTTGGTGAGGATGTTTAATTTCAGAAAGTATATTTGCTGTATCTATTGAGGTTTTAGCAGGTAATACAGCATCATTTAAACCATGAATTAAACAGATAGGTGCGTTGTTTTTTTTATTTTCTTTTATTTTTGCTAATGCCCCACCAGAAAATGATAATATTGCCTTATAGGCTGATTTGGCGCTTATACCATGATGAATTGCTAAAGCTGCGCCTTGAGAGAAGCCAAAAAGAATAATTTTTGAGTTATCAATTTGGTATTTTTCTTTGCATGCATCAATAAAATTTTCTAATATGGGTATAGCTTTATTAATTTCTTTATTTAGCTCATTTTCTTCTGTGTTATGCAGAGGGAACCAGAAAAATGAATTATGCATTTCTGTTTTATAAGGTGCATTTGGGGCAATGAAATGGCAGTTTTTTAATTTATCTTGGAAATATGGTGCAAGTGAAAGTAAATCTTGTCCATTAGCACCAAAACCATGCAAGAAAATAATAAGATTATCTATTTTATGTGGTTTTTTTGTTTCAAAAAACTGGAGCTGATTCATGATCCTAGCCTTTAGCATCAAGCATTGACATTAGCTCGCTTGGATCCATGCCACGCATTTTTTTCATCATTTTTTGCATATCTTTAAATTTTTTAAGCAAACGATTAACCTGTTGAATTGAAGTTCCAGAACCTTTGGCTATGCGTCTTTTGCGAGAGGTATTTAATTTATCGGGATTTTTTCTTTCATAAAGAGTCATAGAAAGAATAATTGCTTCTTGTCTGAAGATATCTTTTTCTGCAAAATCTGATTGCTCCAAGGCATCTTTAATTTTTCCGGCACCTGGAATCATATTAATTATTTTTCCAAAGCCACCCATTTTTTTCATATTTTTAATTTGCTTTAAAAGATCATTTAAATCTAATTCGCCTTTTTTAAATTTTTCTTCAATATTTTTTGCTTCTTCTTCGCTTATTACCTCCTCTGCTTTCTCAACTAAAGAAACAATATCTCCCATATCTAAAATACGAGATGCAATTCTATCTGCTTGAAATAATTCAAAATCAGATATTTTTTCTCCAACACCAACAAATTTTATAGGAACACCAACTTCATATTTCATAGATAAAGCTGCTCCACCTCTTTGATCTCCGTCTATTCTGCTTAAAGATAATGCTGTTAAGGCAATTTCATCATTAAAATTTCTAGCGCTTATTATTGCATCTTGTCCTGATAAGGCATCTGCAACTAATATTGTTTCGCTGGGATTTGCTAGTTTTTTAAGTGATTTTAATTCTTTTATTAACTCCTTATCAATTGATAATCTTCCTGCTGTATCAATTATTAATATGTCATAATCATATTTTTTTTGCTCTTTTAAGGCTCTTTTAACAGTTTTTTCAGGTTTTTCTTTTGCTATAATTTCTAACGAATCAATTTCAGCATTATCTGCCATGATTTTTAATTGTTCCTTAGCTGCTGGTCTGTAAATATCTGTAGATGCTAGGAGGATTTTCTTGTTTTTTTTATCTTTTAGATATTTAGCTAATTTTGCAGATGATGTTGTTTTACCTGATCCTTGTAAACCAACCATTAATATTACAGCATGTTTTTCATTAATATCTAATTCGGAGTTTTCGCTGCTTAAAATATTGGTGATTTCATCTTGAACTATTTTTATAAATTGTTCCGCTGGGCTAACATTTTCAATGATATTTTGACCAAGGGCTTTTTGGCTAATTTTTTCACAAAAATCTTTAGTTACATCAACAGATACATCAGCCTCTAATAAAGCCATTTTTATATCTTGAATAGTATTTTCAATATCGGCAAGTTTAATTATTTTTTTGCCAGTAAAATTTTCAAATGATTTTGTGATATTTTTAGTTAAATTAGCAAACATGTTTTAGGCAAATACTTTATTGAAAATATAATCTATATTTTTGGTATGGTAATTCATATCAAATAATTCATCTAATTTACTTAGAGAAATTTTGTTGGTGACCTCCTCATCTTTTTTTAATAATTCCAGAAAATCAACCCTTTTTTCCCATACTTCCATAGCGTTTCTTTGTACTATTTTATAAGCGTTTTCACGTGAAACACCAGATTTTGTTAATTCAAGTAATATTCGTTGTGAAAATACTAGACCTTTTAGCATATCGATATTTTTTTGCATATTTTCAGGGTAGATTATTAATTCTTCCATCATTTTATTTAATCTTTTTAAAGCAAAATCCAAGGTTACTGTTGCATCAGGAGCTATCATTCTTTCTACTGATGAATGTGAGATATCTCTTTCATGCCATAAAGCAACATTTTCAAGAGCTGGAGTTACATATCCTCTTACTATTCGTGCTAAACCTGTTAAATTTTCGCTTAAAACAGGGTTTCTTTTGTGAGGCATTGCTGAGCTACCTTTTTGCCCTTTGCTAAAATATTCTTCTGCCTCTAGCATTTCTGTTCTTTGTAAATGTCTTATTTCTGTTGCTAATCTTTCAATTGAGGATGCAATAACACCAAGAGTAGCAAAATATTGAGCGTGACGATCTCTTGGGATAATTTGTGTGGATATTGTTTCAGATTCAAGGCCCATTTTTTTTGCCACATATTCTTGGATAGATGGGTCGATATTTGCATAGCTTCCCACTGCTCCGCTTATAGCGCAAATAGCTATTTCTTTTTGGGCTAATTTTAATCTTGTAAGATTTCTTGAAAATTCAGCATAATAAGTTGCAAGCTTAAGGCCAAAACTTATTGGTTCTGCATGAATGCCATGACTTCTGCCCATTGTGAGGGTTTCTTTATGTTCAAAAGCTCTTTTTTTGAGGATTATAAGTAGCTTTTCTAAATTATTGATAAGGATTTTGCTAGCTTGGTTTAACTGAATTGATAAACAAGTATCTAGAATGTCTGAGCTAGTCATTCCTAAATGGACAAAGCGAGAATTTTCTCCTATTGATTCTGCTAAATTGGTTAAAAAAGCTATTACGTCATGTTTTGTTATTTTTTCTATTTCATTTATTTTATCTATATCAAATTTACCTTTTTCCCAAATTTCTTTAACTGCTTCTTTAGGAACTAAGCCAATTTCTGACATTGCTTCTGCTGCATAAGCTTCAATTTCAAACCATATTTGATATTTATTTTTGGTTTCCCATATGGAAACCATTTCTGGATCTGAGTATCTTGGAATCATATTTAAATTTTATTTTTGCCAGATAATAAAACATATTTTACTGATAAAGCAATGATTTGATTAATTATCTCTAAAAATAAAAAAGCCCTAAAATAGGGCTCTTTTTAAATTCATCATCATATCTCTATGGATCATCATAATCTCATATAATATCTCACTTCCTTATTTTAATTATATAATATTTTTAAATCATATACACGGTTATTATAATAAAATTTAGAGTTATATTCTTGTTATAGTTGATATTTGTAAAAATATTTTTATTAAATATATAATTTTATGGATTTAACCTAGTAGAATAAGCAAGGATAATTTTTAATTATTAGCTCCTAGTTTGAGTATTGTTTGATCTTACGTTCACAATACTTGTAAATTTTTTTGTCTGACTATATTTAGGATGTTCTTCAATTATATTTCTTATTTGACTATCTGTAGTAAGATCTTTGGCGGTTTTGCCATCTTTATTTTTAGCATTAACATCTATACCGTCTTTTTCTAATAATTTTTCTACTACATCTTTATGGCCTTTTTCTGCAGCAAGATGTAGGGCGGTGTTGTCATCTTTATTTTTAGCATTAACATCTATACCGTCTACTTTTAATAATTCTGCTACTACTTCTTGGTGGCCATTATATGCAGCAAGATGTAGGGCGGTGTGGCCATAAATATCTTGTAAATTAACATCTGCCTTATGATCTATTAATTTTGCTACTACTTCTTTATGGCCATTATATGCAGCAAGATGTAGGGCGGTGTGGCCATAATTATCTTGTAAATTAACATCTGCGCCTTTTTCTATTAATTCTGCTACTACTTCTTGGTGGCCTTGTGCTGCAGCGAAATGCAGGGCGGTTTTGCCATCTTTATTTGTAGCATTAACATCTATACCGTCTTTTTCTAATAATTTTGCTACTACTTCTTGGTGGCCTTTTTCTGCAGCGAAATGCAGGGCTGTGGATCCATATTTATCTTGTAAAGTAACATCTGCGCCTGCATTTAATAATCTTTTTACTACATCTTCATGGCCATTATATGCAGCATAATGCAGGGCGGTTTGGTCTTCTTTGTTTTTAGCATTAACATCTATACCGTCTTTTTCTAATAATTTTGCTACTACTTCTTTATGGCCTTTTTCTGCAGCGAAATGCAGGGCTGTGGATCCATATTTATCTTGTAAAGTAACATCTGCGCCTGCATTTAATAATCTTTTTACTACATCTTCATGGCCATTATATGCAGCATAATGCAGGGCGGTTTGGCCTTCATTGTTTGGTATAGTAACATTTGCGTCTTTTTCTAATAATTTTGCTACTACTTCTTGGTGGCCATTATATGCAGCAATATGCAGGGCGGTGTGGTCATTTTGATCTTGTGCGTTAACATTTATACTTAAATCTATTAATGATTGTATCTGTTCTACATTACCATTTTGTGCAGCTGAAAATAGTTCATATTGTGCAGTTGGTTCATTAGCTACTGTGATTTTAGATGTACGTTTCTTTTTGCCTCTGAATAAGGTTGCGCCTCTGGCAATTCTTTTGCCTGCGGCTGTGAACATGCTTCTGCCTGCGGCTCTGAGCCTGCTTGCGGCTGCGCCTTCGCCTCTGCCTGCGGCTGCGCCTCCGTCTGCGACTCCGGCTGCGACTATGCTTGAGCCTGGGACTGCGCCTGGGCCTTCGCCTCTGCCTGCGGCTGCGCCTCCGTCTCCGGCTGCGACTATGCTTGAGCCTTCTTTTGCGCCTGCGGCTGCGGCTTTGGCTGCGTCTGTGCTTGGGCCTGGGCCTGCGGCTTTGGCTGCGCGTGCGAATACGCCTGCGACTGCGAGTAGGCTTGCGGCTGCGCCTGCGGCTGTGAACATGCTTCTGCCTGCGCCTGCGCCTGCGGCTGCGCCTCCGCCTTCGCCTGCGACTGTGACTTCGGCTGGGCTTACGCCTTCTTTTGCGCCTTCGCCTCTGGCTCTGCCTTCGCCTCTGGCTCTGCCTCCGTCTCCGTCTCCGCCTTCTTTTGCGCCTTCGCCTCCGGCTCTGCCTCCGTCTCCGTCTCCGCCTTCGCCTCTGGCTCTGCCTTCGCCTCTGGCTCTGCCTTCGCCTTCGACTCCGCCTTCTTTTGCGCCTTCGCCTGCGGCTCTGAGCCTGCTTGCGGCTGCGGCTTTGGCTGCGACTTCGACTCCGTCTGCGCCTTCGACTCCGTCTCCGCCTTCGACTCTGCCTTCGCCTGCGGCTACGCCTTCGGCTACGGCTTCGGCTCTGCCTTCGCCTTCGACTCCGTCTCCGCCTGCGACTCCGCCTCCGCCTGCGCCTTCGACTCCGTCTCCGTCTCCGTCTCCGATTTCGACTTCGACTTCTTCTAAGGTTGCGGCTTCGGCTACGCCTCCGTCTACGACTCTGCCTTCGGCTGCGGCTACGGCTCCGTCTCTGGTTGCGGCTTCGACTCCGTCTGCGCCTTCGACTCCGTCTCCGCCTTCGACTCCGTCTCCGTCTCCGTCTCCGATTTCGACTTCGACTTCTTCTAAGGTTGCGGCTTCGGCTACGCCTCCGTCTACGACTCTGCCTTCGGCTCCGTCTCCGCCTCCGATTTCGACTTCGACTTCTTCTAAGGTTGCGGCTGCGGCTCTGGTTGCGGCTGCGGCTCCGTCTCCGCCTTCGACTCCGTCTCCGCCTTCGACTCCGTCTCCGCCTCCGATTTCGACTTCGACTTCTTCTAAGGTTGCGGCTGCGGCTCCGTCTCTGGTTGCGGCTGCGGCTGCGGCTACGCCTTCGGCTCTGATTTCGGCTGCGCCTGCTTCTAAGTCTGCGACTAAGGCTCTGGCTTCGGCTGAGATAGGTTTAACCTTCTCTATTTCTTTCTCATCTAAAACATTATCACGAAGTAAATCTGTTAAAGTATTGATTTCTGTTAGGTTTGTTATTTTGCTTATTATATTATTATGAATAGATTTTAATGTTGCTTCAAGATCATCTTTTTCTTTTTGAAGTTTTAATCTTGTATCACGAAGTTTTAATCTTGTATCAATAATTGTATCGTATAGTTTTGGAAGATTATCTTGTATATCATCATTTAATACCGTTTCTTCTTCATTTATTGCAGAAATCCTTGCGTCACATTTCAATATTTCTTCTTCTACACTAATTTTTCCAGCAAGATTTTTGGCAATTTCTGTTTTTAATGAGACTAATTGATTATGCGTTACAAGTAATATTTCTAAAGTAAGTAATACAAATTTCTTTTCATTATTATTATTATTTTCAGTTTGTGAATATGAAGTTTTAATTACATTTAACATATTTGTTACATCACTATCGAAACAAGCTGCGTATTCTCCAGACATCTCAGTACCAATACCATTCAAAAATATGTTTGTTAAAGGTTCTAATTTTTGAAAATAAAATTCAATTTTTGCTTTTAAGTCTTCGTCTACGCCTGCGGCTCTGCCTTCGACTCCGCCTCCGTCTACGCCTGCGGCTCTGGCTTCGGCTCCTTCTACGACTGCGGCTGCGGCTCTGGCTGCGCCTCCGTCTACGGCTGCGGCTACGGCTGAGATAAGTTTTTCTTTTAGTTTATCGATTAATTCGTTTCTAAGATCATTTAAGTATTTGTAAAAGTCTAAATCTGATATAGCTGGTTGGCTTCCTACCATTAAAGATTCTGTTAGAGCAGCTGATGCTTCTTGTGATAGTTTTGTTTTTGTCTCTCTTTCCATTTTTTCTTATTTAATTTGTAATTATTAGGTTATTATAGCATGATTTTCTAATAAAAAAAACTCTTAATTATATAAAAATTGTTTATTTTTTATATTTTATGGTTAAATTTTTTTCCAATATTTTTACTAAATAATGGCTAATTTTATAAAAAAAATTAAAGATTTATATGGGTGTTTAAAATTTGCCTTAATTGATACAATTACCCATGATGGAGTTGAACATGCAGGATATTTATCATTTTTATCTATTCTTTCTTTTTTTCCTTTTTTAGTTTTTTTTATATCACTTTTATCTTTTTTTGGTGAAACAGAATTAGGTTTAAAATTTGTTCAGATTTTATTTGCTAATTTACCGGATCATGCTGTTAATGCCTTGAAACCAAGAATTGATGAGATTTTATCTGGGCCTCCTGAAGGTTTGTTAACAATTGCAATTTTAGGAGCAATATGGACTGCCTCAAGCACAGTTGAGGGTCTAAGAACTATTTTTAATAGAGCTTATAGAGTTACTACTCCTCCTAATTATATTTTTAGAAGATTGCTTAGTATTCTGCAATTTTTGATAATTACATCTTTAATAATTATGGCCCTATTA
>CBFHSE010000025.1:0-22769 GCA_965658435.1 Rickettsiales bacterium
AGTTTGTTTTTGAAATATTTTCCTTTCTCTCCAACTTGTTTTAAAAATTTTTCATTAGAAATTTGATCAAATACTTCATTGCCTACCGCCATTGCTAATGGGTTTCCTCCATAAGTTCCGCCATGAGAACCATAAGTCATTGCTGCGCCTATTTCTTTTTTTACAAGACATGCTCCAAGAGGAAATCCACCTCCTATACCTTTAGCAATTGCTATTATATCTGGTTTTACCCCTGCAAATTGATGATGAAAAACCTTGCCTGTTCTACCCATGCCGCATTGAACTTCATCAACTGCAAAAATGATTTTTTTCTTTTTACATAAGGTTGCAATTTCTTTAAGAAATTTGTTGCTAAATTGTTTTATGCCGCCTTCACCTTGAATTGGTTCAAGAAATATTGCTGCTGTATCTTTGGTGATAAATTTTTCTAATTTTTCAATGGTTAGATCTTTGGTTTCAACATTTATAAATCCTGGCAATAAAGGTGCGTAGCCTTTTTGATATTTAATACTACCAGCTGCAGATATTGCTCCTATTGTTCTGCCATGGAAAGCATCTTTGAAAGTTATTATTTCTTTTTTATTTGGTTTTTTAATAGATTCTGAATATTTCCTGATTATTTTTAATGCTGTTTCTAACGCTTCAGCACCTGAGTTACAGAAGAAAACTTGGTCGCAAGAAGAGTTTTTTGTTAGTTTCTCTGCTAGTTGATTTTGCCCTTCAATATTGTATAGGTTTGAAATATGCCAAGGTTTCTTTGCTGCTTTAATTAAGGTTTTAATGAGCTTTTTGTTGCTATAACCAAGTGAGTTCACAGCTATTCCCGCTCCTAAATCAATATATTTATCTCCGCTTTTGCTCTTTAATGTTGCATTTTTGCCAGAGACAAATTCGAGGTCATATCTTTTGTAAACTTGCAGTAAAGGGCTGATCATATGTTAAGTTTAAAATTAAAGGGAAAATTAAAAAGGTATTTCGTCCTCAAAATCATCATTAATTTTTGTTTCTGATGTTTTGTTGCTATCGCTATTGAAAACACCTTGGTCAGGAAATGGTGAGTCATTATTACTTGATGATGCCATAGAACCCGCATTATTGCTATTATTTGCATTATCAAGCATTGTGAAGCTACCATTATAACCTTGTAGCACCACTTCTGTTGTGTAACGATCTTGACCAGAATTATCTGTCCATTTACGTGTTTGCAAAGCTCCTTCTATAAATACCTTAGAGCCTTTTTTTAGATATTTTTTAGCTATATCTACTAGACTAGGAGAGAAAATAACAACTCTGTGCCATTCAGTTTTATCTTTTCTTTCTCCTGTTGCTTTATCTTTCCAGCTATCAGTTGTAGCAATAGAAATATTGGCTATTTCTCTGCCATCTTGAGTTGCTCTAATTTCTGGGTCTGCCCCTAAATTACCAATTAATATTACTTTATTTATTGATCCTGCCATGTTTAAAAAAATTAAAAATTATAAAACTTTATTTGCTAGTTACATTTTGCTGTGCTAACAATGTTTAGCTAGTCTACTGATAACTAAGTTAATTACAAGGAAATAAAGCTAATATGGATTCAAGATATATTTCAGTAAACAAGGCAAGAGAGCATAATCTTAAAAATGTCAGTGTAAAAATACCTAAAAATAAATTTGTGGTAATAACTGGTCCTTCTGGATCAGGAAAATCTTCTCTTGCTTTTGATACAGTTTATGCAGAGGGTCAAAGACGTTATGTAGAGAGTCTTTCAACCTATGCACGTCAATTTTTAAATTTGCAAAACAAACCAGATGTTGAATCAATTGAGGGATTGTCTCCTGCAATTGCGATAGATCAGAAAACTACCTCAAGAAATCCTAGATCTACTGTAAGTACGGTTACAGAAATTTATGATTATATGCGTTTATTATTTGCGCGTATAGGTGTTCCTATTTCCCCAGCGACCGGCAAGCCCATTGAGAGTCAGACACCATCAGATATGGTTGAAAGAATTTCTAAATTACCAGTTGGTACAAAAATTTACCTACTTGCACCAATTGTAAAGGGTCAAAAAGGTGAACACCGTAAAGAGCTGATGGCTGTGAAGAAACAAGGCTTTCAAAGGATTAAAATCAATAATGAGCTTTATGAGATTGATGAATTACCAAAAATTGATAAAAATAAAAAAAACCTTATGGAGGTTTTAGTTGATAGATTAGTTATTAGTAATGATCTAGATAATCGTTTGGCTAGCTCGGTAGAAACTGCATTAACATTAGCTGATGGTTTACTGCATGTTGAGATTGTTGAATTGCCAGAAGATTATAAGGAAGATAAATATAAAAGCGGCTCTATAATAACATTTTCAGAAAAATTCTGTTGCCCTGTTAGTGGATTTACAATTGAAGAGGTTGAGCCTAGATTATTTTCATTTAATAGTCCTTATGGAGCTTGTACTTCTTGTAATGGTTTGGGAACTGAATATTATTTTGATCCTAATTTAGTAATTGCTAATGATGAGTTATCCATTGAAGAAGGTGCTATTGCTCCTTGGAAGGCTATTAATAGTAAATATTATACACAAACACTATTAAGTCTGTCAAAGCATTATGACTTTGATTTAAATACTCCTTTTAGAAAATTAAGTGAGCAAATTAGAGAGGCTATTTTATACGGATCTAAAGATGAAGATATAGATTTTGAATTTCATGATGGCTATAAAAATCAAATTATCAGAAGGCCATTTGAGGGTGTTATACCTTATTTGGAAAGAAAAGTAAATGAAGCTGATAATGACTGGATTTTAGAAGAATGTGAAAAATATCAGAATGTTACTAAATGTAGGGCTTGTAAAGGACATCGTTTAAAAGAAGAAGCTTTGTCTTTTCATATTTGTGGTCAACATATTGGTAATATAACTGCTTTAACTATTGATCAAGCTGTAGAGTGGTTTGATAATTTAAAAAATCAATTAAATGAACAAGATAAAAAAATATCTGAAAGAGTTTTAAAAGAAATTACTAGAAGATTAGGGTTTCTTAAAAATGTTGGATTGGAATATTTAACCTTAGATAGACATGCAGGTACATTATCAGGCGGTGAAAGCCAAAGGATAAGATTAGCTTCGCAAATTGGTTCTGGCCTTAGCGGAGTGATGTATGTTTTAGATGAGCCTTCAATTGGTTTGCATCAGTCGGATAATAGTAGGTTAATAGATACATTAAAAAAATTAAGAGATTTGCAAAATACGGTTATTGTTGTTGAGCATGATGAAGAAACAATGGAATCAGCAGATCATGTTATTGATGTTGGTCCTGGAGCAGGAGTATATGGAGGTGAAATTATAGCTGAAGGAACACCTGAAGATATTAAGAATAACGAAAATTCAATTACTGGAAAATATTTAGTAGGAACAGAATTTATAAAAGTTCCTGAAGTTAGAAGAAAAGCCAGAGAGAATAGAGCTATTTCTATAGTTAATGCTCATAGTAATAATTTGCAAAATATTTCATGTGACATTCCTATAGGTTTGTTTAACTGCGTCACAGGTGTGTCTGGAGGTGGAAAATCTACTTTAATTATTCACACTTTATATAAAGCTTTAGCTAAGAAATTTAATGGAGCTAAAGCTAAGGCTGGGCATCATGATGCCATTAAAGGAACGCAATATATTGATAAAATAATAGAAATTGATCAATCGCCAATTGGAAGAACCCCAAGATCAAACCCGGCTACATATACGGGTGCTTTTACTGCTATTAGAGATTGGTATGTAAATTTACCTGAATCTAAAGCTCGTGGTTATAAGGCGGGGCGTTTTTCTTTTAATGTTAAGGGAGGTAGATGTGATAATTGTCAAGGAGATGGTTTAATTAAAATAGAAATGCATTTTTTGCCTGATGTTTATATTATTTGCGATGTTTGTAAAGGAGCAAGATATAATAAGGAGACTCTTGAGATAAAATATAAAGGCAAATCTATTGCTGATGTATTAAATATGACTGTAGAAGAGGCATTGTTATTTTTTAGAAAGATGCCTTTAATTAGAGATAAGTTTGAAGCTTTATATGAAGTAGGTCTTGGTTATATGCGTATAGGACAATCTGCAACTACATTATCAGGTGGTGAAGCGCAAAGAGTTAAGCTTGCAAAAGAATTATGTAAGAAAGCCACTGGTAGAACCTTATATATATTAGATGAGCCAACAACTGGGTTGCATTCCAATGATATTAAGAAGCTTTTAAATGTATTACATAGATTAGTTGAGTCTGGCAATACTATATTGGTAATTGAGCATAATATGGATGTTATTAAAACTGCAGATTGGATAATAGATATTGGTCCAAAAGGTGGAGATAAAGGGGGTTTGGTTGTAGCAAAAGGAACGCCAGAAGAGGTTGCTGCTTGTGAAGAGAGTATAACAGGGCAATATTTGAAAAAATATTTAGAAAAAGCTAAGAAATTTAAAGATAATGCAGTGGAGAAGAAAAAGGTTGCTAGCTAGTAATTTTTTTTAAAGTTTCTGTTATATTATTTTGCTTTAAAAGAAAGCCGCCAATTAGGAAAGAATTTATGTTTTCTTTTTTCAACTCTTTGATATCTGCTATGCTATTTATACCGCTTTCACAAATTAAAATTTTGTCATTAGGTATTAATTTATGCAAATTTTTTACATTCTCTAAAGAAATATCTAATGTTTTTAGATTTCTGTTATTAATACCAATTAGCTTTACATTAAGAGTTAGGGCGGTTTCTATTTCTTGTGCATTATGAGTTTCTATGAGAATATCTAAACCAAGATCATTTGCTATATTTGCAAATATTCTAGCTTTTTCTTTTGTTAAACAGCTTAATATTAATAATATTGCATCGGCGCCTATTATTTTACTTTGATAAATTTGATATTCATCAATGATGAAATCCTTACGTAAAATTGGTAAATTGGAATTCTCTTTTGCTATTTTTATATTTTCATTATTTCCTTTGAAATATTTTTCATCTGTTAAAATAGAAATAGCTGCTGCTTCGCCTTCTTGATAGGATTTGGCTATTTCTGCGACAGAGAAATTTTCTGTTAAGACTCCTTGAGAAGGAGATTGTTTTTTTATCTCGGCGATAATTGCTAATTTATTATTTAGTAACTTATCATTAATAGATGCATAGAAATTGCTTTTGCTGGTAATTGCTTTGCTTAATTTTTTTGCTTTGTCTAAAGAAAGATTATTTTTATCTCTGATTATTATTGCTTTTTTATATTCACAAATTTGCTCTAGAATGTTAGACATGTTATTATATTAATATATAGATCTATTTATATTAGTAATTTTTTATGAAATCATTAAAAAAAGCATTTTCTTTACTAGAGTTAGCAATTGTTGTTGCAATAATCGGCTTGCTGGTTAGTGGGGTTACTATTGGGAGCAATTTAATAGAGAATGCTAAGAAAAATAAAATTCTATCTGATATAGCAACAATTAAAACAGCTATAGATTCATTCTATTTAATTTATAAACAATTACCAGGAGATTATGATAATGCTGCAGCTAAATGGGGCTCTTATAATTCTGTATCATTACCTGATGGTACTCTTGATGGTAATGGTGATAAAATCATAGAATGGAATAGCGAGGGCTTAAGGGTTTTTCATCATTTACAGTTAGCAAATATCACTACTGGGATTTATAATAGCTCAAATAATGGCAATAATGCCATGAGTATTGATAGTGAAAATTCTAATGTTAAAAAAGCTCCATATCAAAATTCTGCTTATGCATTTTATAATGAAGAGATCAATAGTGACCTTAATAATTATATTGTTGTAGGAAGAATTATAGAGCATTTAGGTTTGAAAACTAATAAAGATGCTATTATTAATTCTGTAGATGCATATTCTTTAGATCAAAAGATAGATGATGGTATACCTTCAAATGGTAATTTAAGAGCAAGCTATGCAGTTAATGTAACAAATAATTTATCTCCGGGTGGAACCAACTGTATTAATGGTAAAAATGATCAGACAGAACTAGAATATTTGGACGATTCTGATTTATCACCATCTTGTATTTTATATTTTACTATAAATGTAAATTAAGCGGCTTGAAGGTTTTTTTCTGCAAATTCCCAATTTGCTAAAGATTCTAAAAATACATTGATATATTGAGGTCTTGCATTGCGATAATCAATATAATAAGCATGTTCCCAAACATCCATAGTTAAGATAGGAGTTTGGCCCTTTACAAGTGGGGTTCCTGCATTAGCTGTTTTAGTAATTTTTAATTTGTTTTTTTCTAAAACTAACCAAGCCCAGCCACTACCAAATTGGGTTATTCCGGCATTAGTAAATTCTTCCTTGAAATGTTCAAATGTACCGAAATCATCATGAATTTTATTTAGTAAGGCTCCGTCATGTGGTCTGCCTCCGCCATTAGGACTCATTGATTCCCAGTAAAAACTATGGTTCCATATTTGGGCTACGTTATTGAAGATTCCAATATCTTCAGGGTTATTTGCTGAATTTTTTATGATATCTTCAATTGCTTGGTCTTCATATTTTGTACCAGCAATTAATTTATTACCATTTGTAACATAAGTTTGATGGTGTTTGCCATAATGATATTCAAGGGTTTCTTTTGAAATATGAGGTTCTAAAGCTTCAAGACTATATGGTAATTGAGGTAATTCTAAGGTCATTTTTAAATATTTATTTTTTACATTTTTATGCTAGTTTGATCTTTATTTCAAGTAGTTTAATAGATTTATTTATGCAACATGTATTAATTAATAATGAATATGTAACTGAAGATAATGCTAAAATTTCTATAAAGGATAGAGCATTTAGATTTGGTGATGGTATATTTGAAACTATTAAAATTCAAAAATCTGAGCTTAAAGATTATAATCTGCACTATCAAAGACTTTCTGAAGGTTTGGATGCTATAAAAATTAATTTTGATATCTCTGCTCTTGAAAAGAAAGCCCTTTTACTTGTTAAAAAAAATAAAATTACTGATGGTTTGCTTAGAGTTATGATAACCAGAGGAGAAGGAAGTATGGGTTATTTGCCCAAAAAAAATATTTTACCAAATTTAGTGATTGAAGCGTTTAAATTGCCTAATATGGTTAATAAGCAATATAAATTACTGGTTAGTAATTATCAAAAAATTTCTTCTAATTCATTGCCAGTTCATTGTAAATTAATGCAGGGCTTAAATTCAACTTTAGCTAAAATCTCTGCATATGAGAATAATTATGATGATGCTCTAATGTTAAATGATAAAAAAGAGATTTGCGAGACTTCTTCTGCTAATATTTTTTTTATAAAAAAAGGTAAGGTTTATACTCCTAGCCAAGATTCTTCAATATTAAAAGGAGTGGTTAGAGAGAAGATAATTAATAGTTTTCCTATAATTGAAAAAAAAATTAATATTAAAAAAATAAAGAAATATGATCTTATTTTTATAACTAATATTGCCTTACCAATAAGATTTGTGAAAGAAATTTATGATGAAAAACAAAATTTAATTTGGAATTTTACTGAAGTTGGCAAGTCTTTTGAAATATTTGCAGAAATAGAAAAATTACTTTCATAGATCTTTAGTTAGCAAGATGAACTTTATATAGATATGTTTTTCCTACTGGAGAATTAAGAGATTGTGGTAAGAAACTATTTAAATAAATAGCCACCTTTTCTTAAGAGTATTTTTGTGATATAATGCTTAACTCAAAACATATTATGAGGAAGATTATGACACAAGAAGAACAAGCTGAATTAAATAATGAATTATTAGCAGCAGCTTCAAATGGTAATAATGAAGAAGTAAAAAGATTAATAGCAGAAGGAGCTAATGTTAATGCTAAAGATAAAGAAGGACTAACACCCTTACACTGGGCAGCTGGAAACAATCAAACCAAAATTGCACAAGAATTAATAGAGTAGGAGCTGGTGTTAATGCTAAAGATAAAAATGGAAAAACACCTCTTGATATGGCTATAAGTAATACTGAATTCTATAATCAATTTATTTCTGATATAGCTAAAGTAATAAATGAAACTTATGGTGATAGATTAAGAACTTATACCACTTCTGCAGGACTATAAAGAAAAGAGAGAAATTACACTTGATGATATACCAAAAGAACATCAAGAGGCAGTTAAAACAAGGCTTAATGAATTACAAGGAAAAAAAGTTGGTTCACATGCTGCACAAGTTGCTGCAGGAAGAGAAGCAGGAAGTTCAGAACAAGTAGGTTGCGCTATTAGCTAATATGTAACTATTAAACTCCTAAATTTATTAGTGCATGAAGAGATAAACAGGAAGATAGCTGTAAATAGAATGAATTTTTTCATTGAAGAAAATATGTTATTATTTATTTGGATAGCAAATATATTATAACTAATAAAAAGAAATATACTCTTTATCTAGAGATCTATTAATTAGAGGAGCGCTAAGAGATAATGATTTTTATATGAGCGAGTGATTAAGCAGAGCTTAGAGAGAAGAATAATATAATTTGCTAAGTAGATTATACTTATAATTTTGATATGTTATTAGCTTCGAGGTATATTTCTACGTTATGGGTTCTCCAAGTTGGTACTTCTGTACCAAAAATATCTTTATCCTCAGTCCAAATGGGGCAATCATTATAAGTGATGAAGGTCAAAAATTAGGAGTTGATTTCTTTTGCTGTCAATCTTGCGGATAATCTATATTTTTAGATTCTGTTTTTATTGATATAAATATTAATCATATAGCAAGAATTTTCTTTAATGGTAATTATGATTTAGCAAAAAAACATATTTAGCAAAGCTTTGCTCTATAAGATAAATATTTTTCGGAGAATTTTTTGCAAGATATTGACTATATCTATTTTAATCCTGCTGTGCAGGAACAAATTCAGGGTTTTGACTTAGTGAATTGGGATCTTCTGGAGGTAGGATAATATTTTTATCTTTATTTATCGTTTCCTCTTCCAGTTCCTTTATTTCGCTTTTATTGAGATAAAATTGTTCTTTTTTATGGAATATATAATTTCTTGTTTTTGATGATAATATTTCATAAAGTGATTGATGCATATTCATCCCTTTATAAAAAAGACTAAATATGATTATTAAGACAAATATTAAAAATATAGAAATATATTTAGTTGTTTTATTTATTTTAAGTTTCTTCATCATTTAAAATTTTGTTAAGTGCGCTTATATATGCTTTTGCAGAGGCAACTAATGTATCTATATCAGAGCCATGTCCACTATATATTTTTCCATTATTATTTTCTAGCCTTACAGTAACATCTGCCTGAGCATCAGTTCCATGAGTTACTGAATGAACTTGATATAAATCAAGCCTTTCTTTATGAGGAACTAATTTTCTGATTGCTTTAAAAATAGCATCAACTGGTCCATTTCCATTTGTTTTTAACTCAATTTCATTAGAATCAAAAATTAAGGTTATGCGAGCTTCGCTATTTTTGCTGCCACAAGATACCTCTAAATTGAGAAATTTGACACGGTTATTATCTTCTAATTCCTTTCCTATAATTGTAACAATATCTGCGTCATAAATTTCTTTTTTCTTGTCAGCTAATTCTTTAAATTTAATGAAATATTTTTCAATTTCAGAATCATTCAAATGAAAACCTAATTGGTTTATTTTGCTTTTAAAAGCATGGCTTCCTGAATGTTTTCCAAGTACAAGGTTAGATTCTGTATAACCTACTGACTCTGGTGTCATTATTTCATAAGTATCACGATTTTTAAGCATGCCATCTTGATGGATTCCTGATTCATGGGCAAATGCATTAGCACCAACTATTGCTTTGTTTTTTTGCACCATAAAACCAGATGCATTAGATACTAGTCTGGATATTCTAGCAAAATAACTAGGGTCTATATTTACATCAAAATTTAATAAATCATTTCTGGTTTTAATTGCCATAACAACTTCCTCTAAAGCAGTATTTCCTGCTCTTTCTCCTAAGCCATTAATAGTGCACTCAACTTGTCTTGCACCTGTTTGAATAGCGGATAAAGAGTTAGCAGTTGCTAGCCCTAAATCATTTTGGCAATGTACGGAGATTATTGCTTTATCTATGTTTGTTACATTATTTTTAATTTTAGCAATTAATGCGCTATATTCTTCTGATATAGCATAGCCAACTGTGTCCGGAATATTTATAGTTCTTGCTCCGGCATTTATGGCTGTTTCTATAGCTTTATATAGAAAATCATGCTCACTTCTTGTTGCGTCCATTGCAGACCATTCAATATCTTCACATAAATTTCTTGCGTAGCTTACGGTATCTTTAATTATATCAAGAACTTCAGCTTTGCTTTTTTTAATTTGATATTTTAAGTGAATATCGCTTGTAGATACAAAGCTGTGGATTCGGCCATGCTTTGCTGGTTTCACAGCTTCTGCAGCACGATCTATATCTTTTTTTATGGCTCTTGCTAATGAGCAAATTGCTGCATTTTTTGAATTTTTAGCTATTTGATTTACTGCCTTAAAGTCGCCTTCTGAGGCAATTGCAAAGCCTGCTTCAATTATATCGACACCCATTTGGTCAAGTAATTCAGCGATTGCTAATTTCTCGTTATGATTCATAGTAGCTCCAGCAGATTGCTCTCCATCTCTTAGAGTTGTGTCAAAAATAATAATTTTTTCAGCCATATATTTGTAAACTAGTAAATCTGTAATTATATTTATATTTTAAAATAACTAAAAATTAAGCAATAATCAATGATAAATCTTATATGTTTTGGATATAGTAAAAATACTGACTATGTAACTATTATTTCAGAATATTATAAAAGATTGGGGAATAAATTAAAAATTATCGAGTTAGCTCAGGCAAAAGGAAGCAAAAGTGAAATTTTACAAAAAGAAGCAAAGGAAATAGAAAAATATTCAAATAGTGATTTTCGTATTTTCTTAGACGCTAGTAAAGGGCAAAATTTGAGTTCAGATGAATTTGCAAAAAAAATCGATAATTGGTTATTTAATAATAGAAATATTAGTTTTATTATTGGGGGGAGTTTTGGTTTTTCTGAAAATCTAATTACAAAAAATGATTATGTGTTAAGCCTTGGAAATATGACTTTTCCACATATGATGGCAAGGGCAATTTTGTTAGAGCAAATTTATAGATCTTTTGAAATTTTTAAAAATTCTCCTTACCATAAATAATTTAAATACAGGATAGTTTTTTGAGTTTTTTGGTCATTTTATCTGCTATATCATCTTGATAGTTTTTATAGTATATTATTCTTGCTTTTCTTAGGTTAACACATGCTTTATCTATTTGATTGTTAGCTTCATAGGTTAGAGCAATGTTGGTATATTGATTTGCTTCAGCAATAATTAGTTGGTTTTTTTGGTTTAAAATTAATGCTTTGTTAAAATTTTTTAATGCCACCATATGGTTATTTTGTTTTAATGCTAACACTCCAATATTTGAATGACCAAGGGCAATAAGTTTGTCATTTTTTTCTTTTTTTCCGATAGTAATAATTTTGTTAAAAACTATGCTTGCATTGGTAAAACTGTTTAACTCTGTGTATATTCTTCCTAAATTATTTAATAAAAAAAGATTATTTGGATTTAGCTGTAAGCCTTTATTAAATAAATTAATAGCCTCTATTTTATCGCTGAAGTAATAGCTGAGACCAGCAAGGCCAAGATATTTTTCTTTTGCGATATTACTTTCATTTTCGGCTAATTCTAGAAAAATATTTTGACTCTCAGTAAATTTAAATTGATTAATTTCGGATAGAGCTTGTTCAGTTTTTTGTGCATATTTATTTGGTTGTGTATTTTGTAAAATTAATAACTCTCTTACTAAAAACTCTATATTTAATATAGCTAATTCTGAATAATTATTGTCTTGATATAATTTTTGAGCTGATTGAATTAATTCTGTATTTGCTGATATTTTTTTATCTGTGAAAGGGTTTCTAAAGCTTAATATGGCATCATATGTTTGGCTAAATGATGGCATTTTATCATAAAGAATTATAACCGGTGAAAAAACTAACTGTTTAAATTGAAAAATTAAGGAAAGAATAATTGTTACAAGGGTTATTTTGAAGTTGTTTTCAACTATATATTTAGCTATTTTGTGCATGATTAATTAGTTTTCAAAAAACATTCAATTGCCTTTTTCCTTAAATTATCACAAAAGTTTTTTGCTTCTGCGCTATTACTATGTGGTCCTGCTTTTAAACGATATATTATGCCTTTTTCTGCTAAATGAGCTTTTTCTATATGGAGTAATATTTTTTGTTTTTTCTGGATTATATTACTGATATTTTCTTTTGCAATTTCAGCTTTCTCATATGATTTATAGGCTCCAAGCTGAACATAGTTTTTAATTAGTTTATGATTAATTTTTTCTTTTTTTCCTTTTTTTATTTTAATTAGGTGATTTTTATAGGAAATTATCTCTGGCTTTGCTTTTGGTTCGGATTTAGTTGTTTTTAATGATTTTACTGCAGTTTTGCTGTTTTGCTTTTTAGTGATTGTATCTGTTTTTAATTTCCAATCTTTTTTATTAACAAAATCATAAATTTTTTGTTCTGTAGCATAAATTTTTTGTTTTTTATTTTGCGCTTCTACCCTTATTTTTTCATTATCTGCATAAATAAATAAGGGAGAAATTTTATTGATTTCTCTATATTGATAATCTCTCGCTTTTATCAATAATAAAATAAAAGCTGCCAAAAATATGCCGAATATTAAATAACTTGAATTTTGTTTGCTAAATATTTTTTTCATTACATTTTATCTATGGCTTTAATATTAAATAATTTTAGAGCTTGTGTCAGTATATTTTTGGTAACTATTAATAAAATAAGGCGATCATTAGTTTTGTTTTTATCTGAATTAATAAATTTTAGCTCCTTGTTGTGAGTGCCTTGAGACCAATATGCATGGAATTTTGCTGCTAGATTTTGTAGGTAAAATGCAAGTTTGTGAGGCTCATAAGTTAGGGCAATATTTTTAATTATATTTGGAAAAAGACAAATATGCTTAATTAGTTCAATTTCATATATATTATCTAAGGAAGTGGGTAAAGTTGTTCTTATATCTGTAATTTTGATGCTGCTTTGCCTTAAAATAGAGCATATTCTAGCGTGAGCATATTGAATATAAAAAATTGGGTTATCCTTAGTTTGAGCAATAGCAAGATTTAAATCAAACTCTAAATTCATGTCATTTTTTCTTGTAAGCATTATAAATCTTAGGGCATCTATACCAACTTGATCAACAACTTCATCAATTGTTAGAAAACTCCCATCTCTTTTAGACATCTTAATAGCAGAGCCATTTTTTATAAATTTTACTAATTGGCAGATTTTGATCTCAATATTTGCTTTATTATCTGATAAAGCGCTTACTAATGCTTTCATTCTTTTTATATAGCCTCCATGATCTGCGCCCAATACGAGGATCATATTTTTATACCCTCTTTCAATTTTGTTTTGATGATATGCAGCATCAGCTGCAAAATAAGTGAAATCACCATTATTTTTTTGTAAAACTCTATCAGTATCATCGCCAAAATTTTTGGCTTTAAATAAAAGCTGTTCTTTTTCTTCCCAATCATCATCTGTTATTGATTTTGGTTTTTCTAATGTTCCTCTATAAGTAAGGTTTTTTTCCTGTAATAGGTTTATAACCTCCTCTATTTTGTTGGAATCATGTAATGTTTTTTCAGAAAAATATGTGTCATGCTTTATGTTTAATTTAGCAAAACCATTTCTGATCATTTCTAACATTTCGGTAATTGCCCTTTCTTTAAAAAAATCCAGATATTCATCTTCATTTTCATGTAAAAATTTATCTTTATATTCAGAATAGATTTTTTTTGCAGGAGATATTAAATATTCGCCAGGATATAATCCTTTAGGTACTTCTATTGCTTTTTTTTCACAAAATTCTCTATATCTTATAAATAGGGATTTAGCTAATATATCAATTTGTTTGCCTGCATCATTAACGTAATTTTCACGTGAAACTTCAAAAGATGAAAATTCTAAGATATTAGCTAATACATCGCCAAATACTGATCCTCTGCTATGACCAATATGCAGGGGACCTGTGGGATTTGGTGAGCCGAATTCTATGTTTGTTTTTTTTCCGGCGCCAATTTTATTTTTTCCATATTTATCTATATCTTGATAGATTTCTAGCAAGGATTTATGCCAAAATTCATCCTGCATTTCAAAATTTATAAATCCTGGGCCTGCAATTTTGATGTTTTTTATTAATTTTATTTCTTTTTTAAAAATTTCTAAGAAATTTTCTGCTAAATCTTGAGGTTTTTTTTGGAAATTTTTTGCAATTATTAAAGCTGCATTAGTTGATAGGCAGCCATGTTGGTTATCTTTAGGAATCTCTAAAGTGATTTTGGATAAATCTGTTATTGTAATATTTTGTGAGTTAAAATATTCTTGTAAGGATTTGAGGATTTTATGCTTAAAATCTGCTATTATATCCATTAATTTAGGCCTTAAATAAGCTTGCTACAAAATTTGGAGTGGCGCTATAATTTTCACATAAAGCTGATAATTTATTAATATTTGCTTCTTCGCCGATTGTTATACCGAGTTCATTAATATGCATTCCTGATGTAATTAATAATGAATCAAGTCCGTTTTGATTAGCGCCTTTTATATCAGTGTGAAGACCGTCACCTATACATAATATTTGTGATTTTTTATAATCAAATTCAGCTATGACTTCATCATAAATATTTTGATAAGGCTTGCCGTAATATACTACATTTCCGCCTAATTCTTTGTATTTCTCTGCAATTGCGCCTGCACAAAAATGTGATTTGTTATTTTTTTTAATTACAAAAATATCTGGATTTATACAGTGCATTTCTAGATTTGCTTCTTTTATCTCTTTTATTTCTGGCAGAACATCTTCTACTTTTTGTTCTGGAGTTAAGCCGGTTACTACTGCAATATCCGCATCTTTAGGGTCATTAACTAATTGATGAGCTGTGCCTTGTAAAAGATGTTTATCTTGTTCAGGGCCAAGATAATAATATTTTAATTTATCTTGTTCTTCAAAATAATAATAAGCAAATTCTCCTGATGTTAGTAAATAATCATAATGTTCTTCTGTTATGCCAAGATTACCCAGAACTTTGATGGTTCTTTCTGAGCGTCTTGGAGCATTAGATAAAAAAACTATTTTTTTATTATGTAATTTTAAGAATTTGATGGTTTCTAAAACATCTTTATATAGATCGGTCCCATCATGGATTACACCATAAATATCTATAATAAATAGCTCGTAATTATCGCTGATTTCTCCTAAGGATTTTATTGGTTTCATTTAATTTATTTTGGTTTTTGTTGTTTTGTTAATTTTTTTAATATCATATCTTTCTTCAATTTAGATATATGGTCAACAAAAACAATGCCATTTAAGTGATCTATTTCATGTTGCACACATATAGATAGCAAGCCATCAGCATCTAATATTTGTTTCTTGCCATGATAATCTAGATATTCAACTTTTATTGCTTTTGGTCTTATTACATCAGAAAATTGACCTGGAAAAGATAGGCAGCCTTCTTTGTAACTTTGTTCTTCTGAATCAACCCAAATAATTTTAGGATTTACCAGAAATAAAGGATTGGTTTTATTTTTATTAGAGTCTGGGTAACGTTCATTAATGCCATTTATTTCCATAACTAATATTCTTTTTAAGATGCCAATTTGAACAGCGGCAAGGCCAATGCCATTATGATGATGCATAGTTTCTAACATATCATCCATTAATTTTCTGGTTTCGTCATTAACTTCAGATACATCTTCAGAAATTTCAGTTAATATTTTATCTGGCCATGTTACTAAATCTAAAATTGCCATATTAATTTTTAATTCTATACCCTTTTTCAAGCCAAATTATAGCTGTGATTAATAAAATGATGTTTAACATAATTAAGTATATCATACCTATTTGTAAATTACCATCATGATAGCCTATTACAGCATATCGTAAGCCGTCAATCATATAAAAAAATGGGTTGTAATTACTAAAATTATACCAAAATTCAGGTAGTGATTTTACTGAATAAAATGTTCCAGATAGGAAAGATAAAGGAGTGATAACATAGCTAGTCACAGCTGACATTTGATCAAAGCTATTTGCAAATAGGCCGCATAAAAGCCCTATGATCCCTAAAGCCATGCTAGTTAATAAAAAATAAATCAACATATAGCTAAAATCATATATACTAAGAGGAATAAAGAATTTTATAGCAAAAAATGCCAATATTCCAACCATGATACCTCTTGTTGCAGCAGCAAGTGAAATTGCTAGTGATAGGCTTATTGATGAAAGAGGGGGGATTAAAAAGTCAATAATATGACCTAATACTTTAGACATGGTTATGGATGATGAGGAATTGGCAAAGGAATTTTGTACAATTACCATGCTAATTAGGCCTGGAGCCATAAATTCTCCAAAGCTTATATCTGTGGCAATTTTCCATTTTTGGCCAATTGCAAGCATAAAAATGGCTAAAAATAATAATGCATTTATTACGGGAGAGATTAAAGTTTGGTTATATACTTTGATAAACCTAAAAACTTCTTTGTTGTAAACACTGAGAAAGCTTGTAATATTCATGATTTAGCTAAATTTATTAGTAGAAATTTTTATTATTTTATAATTAAAGATGAAATATTCACAAGAACTTATTCAAAAAATTAAGGATTCAGTCCCAATTAGTAGCTTGATTAGCTCTTATGTTAAGCTAATTTCATATGGAAATATGAGATATAAGGGCTTATGTCCATTTCACAATGAAAAAACACCTTCCTTTACTGTGAGTGATGATAAGGCTAATTATCATTGTTTTGGTTGTGGTGCGCATGGAGATGTAATTTCTTTTTTGCAAGATAAAGAAAATTTAACTTTTAATGAGGCTGTAGAAAAAATTGCTATTAAAGCAGCTATTCCTTTGCCTAAAGAGAATCTGGTTACAAAAAAAGAACAAGAAAAACTAGATTATGAATATGAAATAATTGCAAGTTTTAATGAGTTTTTTAAAGAAAAATTACAAAATTCAACAGCATTCACTTATTTAGCTAAGCGGCAAATTTCTGAAGAATTAAGGCAAGAATTTCAGATTGGCTATGCTCCTTCACGTTTTGAAATAAATGAATTTGTTAAAAAAAATAAATATGAAATGAATGATTTATTGAATTTAGGTTTGTTTCGTAAGGGTGAAAAAAATAATTATTTTTTTTTAAGTGAGCGTTTAATTTTTCCTATTCATAATCATTTTGGTAAAATTATTGCTTTTGGAGGTAGGATTTTAGGAGAGGGGCAACCAAAATATATAAATTCACCGGAATATAAATTTTTTAAAAAAAGAGAGGTTTTATATAATTTTTATAGAGCAAAATCAGAGATTCGTAAAACTAAGCAGGTTTTTGTTTGCGAAGGTTATATGGATGTGATTTCTGTTTTTGCGGCTGGTATTAAAAATGTAGTTGCTCCGCTTGGTACTGCTTTTAGCGAAACACATTTGAAGCTATTATGGCAGTTTTGTGATGCTCCTGTGATTTGTTTAGATGGTGACCAAGCTGGAATTAATGCTATGCAAAGAATTGCTAATTTAGCTTTACCAAATTTAGAGCCAAATAAAACCCTTAATTTTGTCATATTACCAGAGGATATGGATCCGGATGATATATTAAAAAAGATGGGGATAGCTGAATTAAATAAAATTTTTAAAAAACAAATTCCATTAAGTAGATATTTTTTAAATTATTATTGTGATGATGCTGTAAAAACACCTGAGGCAAGAATTGGAATTTTGCAAGAATTACAGAATATAGCAAAATCTATAAAGCATAATGATGTACGTGATGAATATTTTAAATTTTTTAAAGAAGAATTTTATAAATTTTACCATAAAAAACATGATTATAGTAAATATAATTCAGCGAGTAATTTGAAAATTACTCGGGCTAAATTACCTTTAGAAGAGCTTGATATTATACTTTTTATAGCTTTGAATATTGAATCTTTGCAGGATCCGCAAATTGAAGAGAATTTTGCAATGTTAGAGCTTTCAAGCCCTTATTTAACTGAGTTGCAGGAATATTTGTTACAGAATTTTGCTGGTTTTAATATGGAAGAATTTCGAGAGATTATAACTGAAAAGGATCAAAATGAATTTACAGACTTTTTTTTGCAAAAATTGGATCTATTGACCATCATAGAAAATGATTCAGCTAAGAAAAATATTAAATATGAATATTTAACCCAAAAAATTACTTTAGCTAAATTAAAGCAAGAATATAAAGAGAATATAAATTCAACTAATTTAGAGCAAGAAAATCTAGCTTTTAAATTGCAGCAAGATATAAAAAAACTTGAGATAGAATTAAATGAATATTTAAATCAGTTAGAGGAATAGGTCATAATGTAATGGTCATTCCCTCTTGAAGTTGATATGTTCCTCTAGTTATTATTGATTGGTAGGAGGTATGGCTTTCTACAAATAACTTTTTAGGTGTAAACCCATAACGATCTTGTATTTCTAAAGATGAATCTTTTGTTAATAATTTAAATATTTTTGGATCTTTTGCATAGTGAAGAGGGATACGTCCATATATATCTGGCTGGTTTGGATCATATTGATTTGTTGTTAATAATTCTTTTACCGCTTTATGATTATTGTCAATCACTGCAAGATGAAGAAGTGATCTTTCTTTAGGGTCTAATGTTAAAAATCCTACTCCATGGCGGAATCGATCATAAACATTTAGTTTTGATGGGATATATGCCCATGGTTCTTTTTGGTATATATCTGGAATATTGTCTCTAGCACCTAATTCTATTAGATGATTAGCCATATCAACATTACCAGATATTTCTGCATAATGCAGAGCTGTTCTTCCTTCTTTGTCTTGGATATTTGGGTTGGCATTTCTAAGAAGTAATTTTTCTAAAAGAGGTTTATTATTGCTTATTGCGGCATAATGCAGAGCTGTTTTTCCTTCTTCGTCCTTTAAATTAATTACATGTGTTTTAATCTCTTCATCAATATCAAACTTTATAATGCCTTCAAGAGTGAGTTCTATACCTTCTTTATTCTTATATGTTAGATATTTATCCATAGTATATTTATATTTGAGTAGTTTATCTAATTTTTTTAGTTCTGGAGTATTTGCCGTAAAAGATACTGTCTTTAAATTTATCAATTCTAAAAATCTTTCTTGTTCGTTATTTTTTACATATATATCTGGTTGATGTTTTAATAACTCTTTTATCATGTCGCTGCTCTTGTTTTTTGCGGCTAGGTGAAGAGGAGTATTGCCTTTGTTATCTTGTGCATTTATATGTATATTACCTCCGGAGGATAATATTTTTTTTAATATCTCAATATTCCCGGCTTCTATAGCTTCATGAAGAATTGTTCTGTTATTATTACATGTTGTATCAATATTGGGTTGATATTTTAATATCTCGTTTACTATTGATATATTTCCTGTTGCGATAGCATAATTGAGAGCAGTTTTACCATGGCTATCTCTGGCATTTATATTAGCTTTGTTCTCTAATAATAAAGATATTATTTTTTTAGCTGTTTCTAATAGATTATGATAATTTCTTGCATCTTTGTCAATATTTGCTTTTTGCAATGCTATATGGAGAGGTGTTTTATTATCAATATTTCTGGCGTTTATAAGAGCTTTATAATTTATTGTTGTAACATGTATACTATATCTTACATCTTCTGTTGTAGTATTTAATGATTTTGCTGCCATAGTAAAATTCATGTTTTCCACTGCATTAAATAACATTTTTGTTTGTTCAATTGATCTCAATTGATGTAATGCTTCAAGAAGTAAATATTTAATTCTTTGATTGCTAGTTGAGTGAATATCCCCTGTGGTAAACTTAGCATCTTGTTTAAGTAATTCTGCAACTCTCCCTGCATTATTTCCTTTTATTGCATGTTGAAGTGCAGTTAAACCTTGACTGTCTCTTGCATTAATTGAAAAAAGCATGTCTTTTCTAAGAGCTGGTGGTTGCTGAGAATATTCATTTGCTTCTTTCAAGAAAGCTATTGTGCTTTTAGCTAAAGGAGTTAAGCTATCTTCAGGTAATTTCATACATCTTTCATTAATCGTTGCGTGCAATTCACATAATGCAAAAAAAGACTCATCGTCCTTTCTTTCCATTGCATATTCTAAAGGAGTCTTTCCATCCTTATCAGGATGTTCTATTACACACCCTAATTTATGTAATGTTCTAATAGTAGCTTCTTTAGACCCTGCATATTTGACAGCTAAGTGCAAAGCGTTTCTTTCTTTGCCATCTTTTTTATTCATAAATTCAGACATTTTATCCTTAATATCTTGTTGATATTCTCTAGATTTTAATTTTGTATGTTTTCTTTTGCATAATAAAGTTAACAGTTCTTCATTTCCTTTAACTGCAGCTATATGAATTAACGTAAGTGAATTTAATCTTTCACCTCCTATCTTTAGTGAAGCTATAGTTACATCAGGATCAACTTGATCTAATAGTTTTATACATAATTCTGTATTATCTGCTAGAATAGCATCTATAAATGTATCTGTTGGCACTCTTGTTGTTCTTTGCATATTCACACCCTATTTATTTGCTGTTAGTGCACCATATTAACATAATTTTAGATTTTTTTAAATAAGTTTTTTTTTAATACTTGTAATTCATAGTGAATATGTTAGTGATATTAGGTTTTTTAGAATATATATTTAATTTTCGTTTCCAATTATGAATAAAAAAGTCAGAGAAAACAGGTTTGATCCTGAGATGGGTTTAGATGTTATTGTCAAAAAACTTATCATTAAAGGAAAAAGGCAAGGTTTTTTATCATATGATGAAATTAATAATAGCTTACCAGATGATGCTGTTAGTAAAATAGAGGCAGTTGTAAATACTATAGTAAGTTCTGGTATCAAATTGGTGGAAGATTTATCCGAAGTTGGTCAAGATGATTCTGGAAAAGATAATGTTTCTAGTGATAATTTAGGTGAAAATGATGATCCAGTTCACATGTATCTTAAATCTATGGGTGGTGTTGAGTTACTTACTAGAGAAGGGGAAATAGAAATAGCCAAAAGAATTGAGGAAGGGAGAAAGAAAATGATTTATTCATTATGTTCTAGTCCTTTAGCAATGCGTGAGTTTATAACTTTGTATGATGATATTGTTAATGAAGAGAAGCTGCTTAGAGATATTATTGATTTAGACGCTTCATATTCAAGTAAATTTGAAAGTTTTGATGCTTTAAAAGATGAAAATTCTGATTCAGATGATGATGAGGGTGAAGATGAGGATGAAAAAGATTCAGAATTTATCTCTGATGATGATATTGATGAAGAAGATGATGAATATTCTGATATGATGGATGGAGAGGGAGGTATTTCTCCTGCTATAATGGAAAAAGCGTTAATGCCTCATATGCTTGAATCTTTTGGAAAAATAGCAGAAATATGTAATAAAATTTTAGCGATCCAAGAAGAAAAGCTTTATAGCGCTTTTGAAGGTAAAAAATTATCAAAAGAAGATGATGAAAAAATCTCTGATTTAGTGAAGAAGTTTGATCACAATATTGAAAATATTTATTTTAACCAAAAATTTATTGATAATATCATAGAGAAAATTTATTCTCTTAATTCGCAATTGAGAAAAGATGAAGGAAGCTTATTAAAGCTTGCTGATGAATGTAAAGTATCGCGTAAGAATTTTTTATCTATTTATAAAGATTCTGAAATTTCTGAAGGATTACCAGGAAAATTAAAAAAAGAAAAAATCAAAAATATTGAAAAATTATTAAATGAGGAGTTTAACGATATAATTCAAGATATTAAAGCAACATCTAAATTAGCGGGACTGCCAATAAATGAATTTAGGATGCTTGTTTCTTCAGTGCAAAAAGGTGAGGCTCAAGCAAATAAAGCTAAAAAAGAAATGATTGAGGCTAATCTAAGACTAGTTATATCAATTGCTAAAAAATATACTAATAGAGGCTTACAATTTTTGGACCTCATCCAAGAAGGTAATATAGGTCTTATGAAAGCAGTAGATAAATTTGAATATAGAAGAGGTTATAAATTTTCAACATATGCAACTTGGTGGATAAGACAAGCTATAACTAGATCTATTGCTGATCAATCAAGAACTATAAGAATCCCTGTGCATATGATTGAAACAATTAATAAAATTGTTAGAACATCAAAGCAAATGTCTTTGGATCTTGGAAGAGAACCAACAAATGATGAATTAGCAAGAAAGCTTTTCATTCCCGTTGAAAAAATTCGTAAAATTATGAAAATTGCTAAAGATCCAGTGAGCTTAGAAAGCCCAGTAGGTGATGATGAAGAAAGTACAATTTGTGATTTTATTGAAGATAAAAATGCTGTATTACCTGTTGATGCAGCAATTCAATCTAATTTAAAAGATATAACAACAAGAGTGTTAGCAACCCTAACTCCAAGAGAAGAAAGAGTTCTTAGAATGAGATTTGGAATAGGAATGAATACAGATCATACCCTAGAAGAAGTAGGTAAACAATTCTCAGTTACTCGTGAACGTATCAGGCAAATAGAAGCAAAAGCTCTTAGAAAATTAAGGCATCCTACTAGAGCTAAGCGACTAAAAACATTTATGAACGAATAAAAACTTAATCTTTTTACAGCTTTTTCTCAGAAATTATAAACAAATAGCTTAACTATTTGCTTATAATTTCTAATAAAAATCCCTT
>CBFHSE010000026.1:0-21721 GCA_965658435.1 Rickettsiales bacterium
CATATAGTCAACTTCGCTTTTTAGACCAAAAGTTCTAGCTCTAGAAATAACATATTGGAAGTCATCTTTTCTACTATCAAATAAAAATTTCTGTTTTCCGATAATTTTCTGTTGAAATTCAATAGAAAAATCAATTAATAAATCCATGCTTGGTTCAAGAGATGCATAAATATTTTTATTCAAATCGTCTTGAAATACCTTGGTTTTTTTTTCAATCTTTAGAAATTTGCGATATTCATCTTGTTTTTGAATGCCAGCACAATTTAATAAGAAAATAAAAGGTTCTGAGCTGCCATCAAAAATTGGTATTTCTATATTATCTAACTCTACTATAAGATTATCAATATTAGCACCAAAAATACCAGCCATTAAATGCTCAACAGTTGCAACTTCAACACCAGATTCATTAATTAGAGAAGTTCCTAATTTTGTTTTATGGACGTTTTTATAGTCTGCTTTAATGATATTATTTTTATTTTTAATGTCTTTTCTTACAAAGCATATTCCAGTGTTGATGTCAGCTGGTTTAAAAACTGCATTTACTATCTTGCCAGAATGTACTCCAATTCCTGAGCAGTTAATTATTGTTGCAATGGTGTTTTGGTATGATTTTTTCATAAATATTATCTTAACTATATTTTGCCATAAATTCCAGCGCAAAATTGTCAAAATTATCAGCAGAGATTTGCTCTCTTATTTCATGCATTAAATTTTGATAATAATGAATATTATGATTCGTAAGTAAGATAGAGCCTAATATTTCTTTTGCTTTAAATAAATGATTTAAATATGCACGAGAAAAATTTTTGCAAGAATAGCATGAGCAATTTTCATCTAAAGCTCTGTTATCATCTTTAAATTTTTCATTACGAATATTAACAGTGCCACTAGAGGTAAAGGCCTGACCATTTCTACCAGATCTTGTAGGTATAACACAATCAAACATATCTATACCTTCTTTAACAGCTGCAACAATATCAATTGGTTTACCAACTCCCATTAAATAATGAGGTTTATTTTTTTGTAAATAAGGCATGGTAAATTGTAAGGTATCTACCATTAATTTATGTCCTTCACCTACGGCTAAACCTCCTATAGCATAACCATCAAAGCCAATATCATGAAGCTCAGTTGCTGATATTTTTCTTAAATCTTCATAAATACTACCTTGAATAATAGCAAATAAGCCATATCCATCTCTTCTTATAAAAGATTTTTTTGAACGTTCTGCCCATCTAAGAGATAGCTCCATTGATTTTTTAGCCTTGGCATGGGTAATTGGAAATGATGGGCATTCATCAAAAATCATAGTAATATCTGAGCCCAATAAATATTGAATTTCCATTGATCTTTCAGGGGTCAGCAAATGAGCGCTACCATCAATATGAGATTTAAATTTAACTCCTTCTTCACTTATTTTACGAAGAGAGGATAAAGACATTACTTGAAAACCTCCAGAATCAGTCAATATAGGTTTTGACCAATTCATAAATTTATGTAAACCACCCATTTTAGCAATTAATTCTGCTGTTGGCCTTAACATCAGGTGATAAGTATTGCCAAGAATAATATCCGCTCCACAATTTAGCACCATATCAGGGGTCATTGCTTTAACTGTTGCGGCAGTTCCAACAGGCATGAAGGCAGGGGTTTTTATATCACCATGAGCTGTTTTTAAAATAGCTCTTCTTGCTTTACCAGATTTAGCTTCTATAGAAAATTTAAGCATTTAATGAGTTTGATTTAATAAAATTTATTATTTCTTCTGGATTATTATTTAAAATGCTAAATTTCTCTTTTGCATTTAATATATTAGCTAAATTATCTGGAATATGCTTATTGGCAATTTTTGCTTTTGCAAGTGCTTTAGGAAATTTAGCAGGATGAGCAGTTGCTAAAATAACAAATTTTCCATTTACATTATCAGTAAAATCATAAGAAGATTTAACGGCTGTAGCGGTATGCGGATCTATTACTTCGTTAAATTCTTTGTAAATTATTTGCATTACAGAAATAATTTCTGAATCATTTGAACTAGAACTTAAGAAATTATTTTGAATATTTTTTAATATGTCAGTCTCTACTGATAATTTACCTGTATCATGAAATTTAGCCATTAAAGCAGCTATTTTATCTGAATCATTAGCATGAGCATCAAAAAGCAATCTTTCAAAATTACTAGATATTTGTATGTCCATACTTGGGCTTAAAGATTCTAGAAGCTCTTTTTTATTATATTGGTTTTTATTAAGAAAGCGGCTTAAAATATCATTTTTATTAGTAGCAATTATTAATTTATTGATAGGTAAACCCATTTTTTTTGCTACATAACCTGCAAAAATATCACCAAAATTTCCTGTTGGTACTGAAAAATTAATTTCTTCACTATAACAATCTAATTTTAAGGCAACATAAAAATAATATATGATTTGACCAATAATCCTAGCCCAATTAATTGAATTTACAGCAATTAATTTTTTATTAAATTTTATATTTTCTTGCTGTTTAAATATATGTTTTACAATTGCTTGCGCATCATCAAAATTACCTTTTATAGCAATATTAAACACATTATCTTGAATAATAGTTGTCATTTGCTTTCTTTGTATTTCAGAGGTTTTATTGTAAGGATGTAATATAAAAATATCTGCATTTTTACAATTAGCGCATCCTGAAATAGCCGCAGAGCCTGTATCTCCTGAGGTTGCACCAATAATTATAGCTTTTTTAGAATCTTCATTAAGAAAATAATCTAAAATATGACCCATTAATTGCAAAGCAAAATCCTTAAATGCATGAGTTGGACCATGGAATAATTCAAGTAAATAAAATCTATTATCGAGTGATTTTAATGGGGCAATTTCTTTATCTTGAAAAATAGTTTCATGATAGGTTTTATTAATAATTTCTTTTAAAACCTTACTCTCAATTTTATCAGAGATAAATATTTTGCATATTTCGTAAGCAAGATCTGGATAGCTTAAATTTTTAAATGATTTGATTTTTTCTATAGATAAGGCTGGGTATTTTACAGGAACAAATAAGCCTCCATCTGCCGCTAATCCTGATAAGAAAATTTCTTTGAAATTATATTTTATAGATTTATCCCTAGTGCTTATATATTCCATATAATATTATTTTTTATTAACGATAGAATTTATATGCGAAATCAATATTTAAGCAATTATTAATTTAAGATAAAGAAGATTGAATTTTGAATGCTAGTCAAATATTAATAGGCCATGTAATTAAATTATAATTATAAATCAAGAGATTTATCTAAAAAACAAAGGTAGATGGGCTTAATTATTATGCTTAAAAAAACTATAAAAAATATTTTGCTAATATTAGGGGATTGTTAACTACTTACCAATACCCCATTTCCCTCCTCCAAGGTTAACGCCATCTGTTTCATACTTTGTTACCGCACTACCTAAAGATCTGATTGCGCTAGCTGCACCCTGTGCGGCACTAACACCACCTTTTGCCAATGATTTACCTACTTTTTTTGCAGCCCTAGCTGCATTTTGTGCATTCTCTGGAGTCATGTGAGATGCAACTCCTCTAGCTGCCGATCTAGCTTCTCCTATAGCTCCCATAGCTCCCCTAGCTGCTGCGCCACCTACTTTTGTTGCAGCCCTAGCTGCTTCTTGTGCATTTGCTGAATTAACACCTCTAACTGCCGAGCTAGCTGCTCCCATAGCTCCCCTAGCTGCTTCACCACCTACTTGTCTTGCAGCTCCAGCTGCTTTTTGTGCATTCTGTGAAGTCATACCTCTAGCTGCCGATTTAGCTGTTCCAGCTGTCGATCTAACTGCGCTAGCTGCTGAGCTAGCTGCTGAGCTAGCTGCTGAGCTAGCTGCTCTAGCTGCCGATTTAGCTGCGCCAGGTAAGTTTGGCATTCTTGGTAGTTTTATTTTTTCAGTCTCTTTTGCTAAATTATTACCTGCCTCACTAAGTCCTGCCACAGTTTCATTGGCTCCTTTCGCAGCTTTTTTAGCACCAGTTTTAACCGCTCTATAGAAATCCAATCCCACGGCTGTCAATCCTCTAGCTTTTCTTGTCGGGCCACCATGTTTTTGTGTATGATCAACGTCAGCCCTATGCCCTTTCTTACTTTTTATACTATTATATGCGCTTCTCATAGCGTCACTGGCCCTACTCATCATAGATTGAGATGGGGTACTAGAGCTGTTAATACTAGATTGTTTTGGTTTCTGAGATTGAGATGTGGATTGGGTAGGGCTTTGTGATCGTGTTGGGCTTCTCCTTGTAGAATCTTGTGAAGCAACCGGGCTAGAAGATCCAGATCTAGAAGATCCAGATACAGATTGGGTAGGGCTTTGTGATGGTGATTTGCTTCTCACTGTAGAAGCTTGTGAAGCAACCGAGCTAGAAGATCTAGATACAGATGGGGTAGGGCTTTGTGATCGTGTTGGGCTTATCTCTGTAGGGCTTTGTGATGGTGATTTGCTTCTCACTGTAGAAGCTTGTGAAGCAACCGAGCTAGAAGATCTAGATACAGATGGGGTAGGGCTTTGTGATGGTGATTGGCTTCTCTCTGTAGGGCTTTGTGATGGTGATGTGCTTCTCACTGTAGAAGCTTGTGAAGCAACCGGGCTAGAAGATCCAGATCTAGAAGATCCAGATACAGATGGGGTAGTTCTCGAAGGTTTTACTTTTTGTTGTTCTAAATTCTTGTCTTGTTGTTCTAAAGCCTTGGCGGTTTGTTGCGCCAAATTCTCGGCTTGTTGTTCTAAAACCTTATTGGTTTGTTGCGCTAAATTCTCGGCACCTTTTCCTAAAACCTCAACACCTTCTCTAGCTCTCAAAATTACACTACTCAAATCCATCATCAAAAACCTTCTCTAAAGTTCATCATTAATGACATAGTAACATAATTTTACAATTATGCCAAATATTAACTATTTTAAAAATTAAATTTAATATTTAATGAGCCTGAATCTGGTTTATAGTTAGAAAATTTAATTTTAAATTTTAAATTTTTAGGTGATTTGTAATCTCTTACAAAAACTCCTACAAATTGAACAAATTCATCGCTTACATATGAGTCCTTTTTTAATGGCTTTAGGGTCGTAATTTTTTTTTGGTTATTATATTTTTGCATAAAAAGATCATTGCTAGAGATATATAAATCATTCATATCAAACTTAATTTTTAGGAGTGAAGCACTATCAATATCAAGAAGCATATTTCTATTTTCCAGTGAGTTAGCAACTCCACTTGCAAATAGCAAAATCATTAATGTCATCAATATCAACTTAATCATTATGTTATATCAATCTCAATAATTTAATTATAGCATAATTTACGCCTTAATTCAAATTTAAAGCTACATCATAAATAAAATAAATATTTAAAATAATTCAGTGGGTTAAAGAGGAATGTTGGATGGTAAATTTACTTGACAGAAACATAAGAAAACTATAATATCCCATAAATACCCATGATAAACCATAAATTTGCATTTTTATGTTATTTTTATCAACTTACATCAATAAAATAGATAAAAAAGGCAGAGTTTCTGTTCCTGCTAATTTTAGAAGTATTATCAGAAAAGATGAGTTTCAGGGTGTTGTTGCTTATGGTTCATTCATTCACAATTCAATCGAAGCATGTAATATGGAAAGAATAGCTTCTATTAATGAAACTATTGATTCGCTTGATCCATATTCAGAAGAAAGAGATGCTTTTGCAACAGCAATATTTGGAGGTAGCTACCAATTAGCATTTGATAATGATGGTAGGATTAGCTTGCCAGAGGGTTTGTTGGAATTAGCTTCATTAAAAGATAAGGCTCTATTTGTTGGAAAGGGTAAAACATTTGAAATATGGAACCCTGACAATTTTAAGTCATATGAAGAAAATGCAAGAAAGCTTGCATTAGAGAAGAGATCTGTTTTGAGAGTTAACAAATCATTAAAGGAGTAATTATGATAAATAAAATCAAAAATATAATATTTATAAATCCAACTATAAGGGAAGAAAAAAAGCCAGAACCTAAATATGGAAATGACCTAAAAGTGATAAAAATTGGAAAATGCAAAATTGTAATGCAAGTAAGAGCAAAAAATGCTAAATAGCAATTTTACCCATAAATCTGTAATGTTAAACGAGGTTTTGGATAGTTTAGACCTCAAAAATAAAGGTGTTTATATAGATGCAACCTTTGGAGCGGGTGGTTATAGTAAAGCAATATTAGATGCTAATGAAAAAAATCAAGTAATTGCCTTTGATAGAGATGAAAATGTCAAAGAATTAGCTTCTTCATTTAAAAAGCGCTATCAAGAAAGATTTAATTTTCACAATGAGTGTTTTTCAAATATTAAAAATATAAAATTAGCAGATGACATAGCTGCAATTATTTTTGATTTAGGGGTTTCTTCAATGCAATTAGATGACGCAGATAGGGGGTTTTCATTCAATAAAAAGGCAAAATTAGATATGAGAATGGGTAAAAATTCTATTTCTGCCTATGAGGTAGTAAATCAATTTAAAGAAGAAGATTTAGCTAATATAATATATCAATATGGTGATGAAAAATACTCAAGAATTATTGCTAAAAATATATGTAAAGAAAGAGCAGTTAAGCCAATTAAATTTACCACAGAATTAGCAGATATTATAGCCAAAGCTAAAAATAGATATTTTAGCAAAACTCATCCAGCAACAAAAAGTTTTCAAGCAATAAGAATATATGTAAATCAGGAGTTAGAAGAGATTAAAAATGCTCTTGAAGCTACAAAAAATCTTTTAAAAAAAAATGGCAAATTAATTATAGTTAGTTTTCATTCTTTAGAAGATAAAATTGTTAAAAATTTTCTAAAAAAACACTCAAAAACTGAAAATTCCAACAGATATTTGCCGCTTAATGATAGTGATAAGCAAGAAGCTATTTTTAAAATATTAATTAATGGCAAAAAAACTAGTAAAGATGAAATAGATAATAATATCAGAGCTAGATCTGCAATATTAAGGGCGGCGGTTAGATTATGAAAAAAACTAATTTAACATTGCTTTATATTTTAAATAGCTTTTCTGTGATGATCGCTATATTTTCAATGTTTTTTACTATAAATTTTAAGCTAGAAAATTTTCGTATTAGTAGAGAAATAGAATATTTAGAAGAAAAAATATCAGCTCAAGATAACTCTCTGAAAATTTACCAGTCAGAGTTAATGTTGTTAACTAGTCCAAAATCACTAAAGTCATTATATAAATCATATCACAATAAAAATATAAAATTTAAAACAAATATGGCTCAAATTAAAAATATTGAACAATTAGCAAATCATTTTACTGTAAAAAAATACTCACTTAATAATTACTAGCCTAAAAATGCAAAAAAATATTAGTAAAGATAGGCTGAATTTTACCTTTTTCATATTAATCCTTACATTTATTCTCTTCGCATTTAGAGCGTTTTACTTGCATAATAATTATGAAGCAAAAAAAACAATTAATTTTAAAAGCGAAAAGCCAAGAATAGATATTTTAGATAGAAATAAAGAAATTTTAGCAGCTAATTTAGTTACATACACACTTTATGCTGAACCTTCAAATATTAGATCATTAAGTAAATTAATAACAGATCTAAAAAAATTATTTCCTGAGGAAAATTGGCACAATATTTTTAAAAGATTAAGTAATAAGAAGATAAAAGGAAGGGTACTTCTCATTAGAGATTTGTCACCAAAACAAAGGTTTGAAGTAAATAATTTAGGTCATGTTGGTTTGTATTTTCATGAGGATAATAAAAGATTCTATCCTCATAAAAATATTACATCTCATATAATTGGTTATGTAGATTATGAAGAAAAAGGTTTAACAGGTTTTGAAGGCTATTATGATAAAAAATTAGCCAAAAAATATCCAGATAATAAAATAGAATTATCAATAGATATGAGGTTACAAAATATAGCGCATGAAGAATTAAGCAAATCAGTTTCTAAATTTAGAGCTAAAGGAGGTGTAGTGTTGATTGCTAATGTAAATAATGGAGAAATTTATGCTTTAGTAAGTAATCCAGATTTTAACCCATATGATCCTGCTAAAAGTTTATATGATAAAAATTATAATAATAAAGCTAGTTACGGATTATATGAGATGGGCTCTACATTTAAAATTTTCACAATGGCTCAAGCTATTGATAAGAATTTAATAAATTTAGAAGATAAAATAGATGTATCTGAAGATATTAATATCTCAGGTTTTAGAATAAAAGATTTTAAAAGAATAAAAGAGGAAATAAGTTTAAAAGATGTATTTGTAAGATCATCAAATATAGGAACTATAGAAATAGTCAGAAGATTAAGCTTTGATGAACAAAAAAGTTTTTTTAATGATCTTGAGTTATTCGCACCTCTTAATGTTGAGTTAATTGAAAAATCATATAGCAAAATACCCAGCAATTGGGGTCTAACTAGGCAAATGACAGCATCATATGGTTACGGTGTTACTGTAAGCGCCATTCATCTTAGCCAAGGAGTCGCCGCTATTGTAAATGGTGGTAAATTTAGGCAATTTACAATTATCAAGGATAAGTATAAAGACAATATCAAGTCAGAAAAAAGAGTTATTTCTAGCGAAACTTCAGAAATAATCCGCACTTTAATGGGTGAGGTAGTTAGTAGAGGAACTGCAAGAAGAGCAAGATCATCAGCCTATAATATAGGTGGTAAAACTGGTTCTGCTCATAAAATAGGAATTTATGGTTATGATGAAAATAGATTATTATCATCATTTATAGGTGTTTTTCCTATTGAGCAGCCAGAATTTCTAGTTTATGCTTTCCTAGATGAGCCGCAAACAATTCCAGGAACAAATGGCTATGTTACAGGAGGAGTAACCGCTGCACCACTTGTAAAAAATATTATTGAAAAAATAGCTCCAATCTACAATATTGCACCTAAAACTGATTATGAATAAAATAAATGAAATTTTACAAAAATTTAACCCAGAAAATATCAGTCTAGATTCACGAGATATTTCAGATAATTCTGCCTTTATTGCGTTAAAAGGAGAATTTTATGATGGAAATGATTTTATTGATGCAGTTTTAGCAAAAAAAGCAAAACTAATTTTTACAGATAATAAAAATAAAGAAGCTGGAAATATATTTTATATCCCAGATTTAAAAAATAAATTAACTGAAATAACTGCAGCAATTTATAATAAATACCCCAAAAATATAATTGCAGTAACAGGTACTAATGGTAAATCATCAATTACAGATATTATCAGGCAAATCTATATTTTGCTTGAAAAAAACATAGCAACTGTTGGAACAATTGGTATTTATCTGAATAAAAAATTAGAAGAAGAGTCAAATTTAACTTCACCTGATATTTGTAAGTTTTACAAAATCTTAAATAAATATCATCAATCTGATAATTTTATGTTTGAAGCATCAAGCCATGGCTTGGAACAGAAAAGATTTGGTAATTTACAAATTAATCATGCAATTTTTACAAATTTAACTAAGGAGCATTTAGATTATCATCTAAATATGGAGAATTATTTTAAAGCAAAATCACTTTTATTTACAAATCATCTTAAAGAAAAGGGGCATGCCATAATAAATAGCGATGATGAATATGGTGTAAGATTAATAAATAAGCTTAGAAAAAAAAATAAACAGCAAATTATTGAATATGGTTATCAAGCAAAACATTTCAAAATATTACATTTTACAAAAGAGTCATTTTCGTTTGAATATAAAGGCAAAAAATACCAAGCTAAATTTCCTTTCACAGGAGAGTTTCAACTGTATAATTTAATGGCAGCAATTAGTTATTTTACATTAATTGGCTATGAAATTAATAAGTTATTAGAGGTAACTGAAAAATTAAATATTGTAAAAGGCAGATTAGAAAAAATCATTTCTAAGCCATTTGAAGTATTTATAGATTTTGCCCATAGTGAAGATGCTTTAGAAAATATCTTAAAAACTTTAAAAAATTATTCAGATAAAGATATTATTCTAGTTTTTGGTTGTGGCGGTAATAGAGATAAAGGTAAAAGATCTAAAATGGCTTTAATAGCAGAAAAATATGCAAAACATATCATAATTACTGATGATAATCCTCGCTTCGAGGATCCTGAGTTAATTAGAAAAGAAATTTGCAAAAATCTAAAAAATTATTTATCAATAGGAAATAGAGCGAAGGCTATTAAAATTGCTCTTGATAAAGCAACTAGTAAAAATATTGTATTAATCGCAGGAAAGGGTCATGAAGAATATCAAATTATAGGTGATAAAAAAATAGCTTATAGCGATAAAACAGAAATAATAAAATACTTTAAAAATGTGGAGTAACAACGAGTTAAAAAAGGCTCTTAATGCAAAGGTTAAACAAGAGATAAATTGCAATCAAATAGTAATTGATAGCAGAATTATAAAGAAAAATACAATTTTTCTTGCTTTAAAAGGTGAAAATTTCGATGGTCATGATTTTATTGAGCAGGCTCAAAATAATGGAGCAAAAGGCGCAATTGTAAGCAAAATAAACAAAGATGTGAGCATTCCACAAATTTTAGTTGCTGATACTTATAAGGCATTGATTAATCTAGCCAAATATCGACGCAAAATAAGTAAATCCATATTTATTGCCATAACTGGTAGTGTTGGTAAAACAAGCTATAAAGAAGCATTATCATTAATTTTAAATAAATATGGTGCAACATATAAAACCAGCGGTAATTTTAATAATCATATTGGTTTACCATTATGTTTAGCAAATCTTGATTTAAATGCTAAATATTCTGTATTTGAACTTGCTATGAATCATAGCGGTGAAATAAAATTTTTAAGTGATATTTTAAATCCTGATCTTGCCTTAATTACTAAAATAACTGATGCTCATTTAGGAAATTTTGCAAATAGAGATGGTATAATATCTGCAAAAGCAGAAATATGTTCTGGTTTTTATGAAAATTCTACAATTATCTTAAATAAAAATGATGAAAATTACCCTAAGTTAAGAGAGCATATAATTGATAAATATCATTTAAAAAATAAAAATATTAAAAGTTTTGGTAGCTCTGAAGATAATGATTTAATAATTGAAGAAATCAATATTAAGGAAAATAAATTATTTGCTAATATCAATTTAGAAGATAAAAAATATCAAATTAATTTTTCAGTTTACAATAAAGCTGTTGCAGAAGTTATTTCCTCAATATTACTAATTCTAAGGGAGTTAAATCTTGATCCGGAAAAAGGAGTATCAGCATTTAAAGATTTCAAATCTTTAGAGGGTAGAGGAGAAATTAGTAAAATAAATATAGAAAATAAAAAAATTACCCTAATAAATGATAGCTATAATGCAAATTATCTTTCTATGAAAGCAGCTCTTGAAACATTGAATTTTGTTGCTAGTGAAAATAATAACAGAAAAATTGCAATTATTGGTGATATGCTTGAGCTAGGTCCTGATTCAGATAAATTTCATTTAGATTTAAAAAATGTAATTATTGAAAATAAAATTGATAAAATAATTACAGTTGGAAAATTTATGAAAAAACTCTATGATGAATTACCAGATAATATTAAATTATTATCATATGAAGCTACACCTTTAAATATAGAAGATATTAAAAATTCACTTAAAGACGATGATGTTATTTTAGTTAAATCTTCAAATGGCATTAAAACATCAATAATTGCTAGGAAATTGCAGGAAGAAAATAATGTTTTATAATTTTTTTGAACCATTTTTTAGTGATAACTCATTTTTTAACTTATTTCGTTATATTTCTTTTAGAAGCGGTGGAGCTTTTTTTACTGGCCTAATATTATGTTTAATGATTGGCCCCAAGACCATAAAATATTTTAAATCACTTCAAGGTGCAGGACAGCCTATAAGAAAAGATGGCCCTAAATCTCATCTTACATCCAAAAAAGGAACTCCAACAATGGGTGGCTTAATAATTAACCTAACCACAATTATCTCTTTAATGTTATGGACTGATATCAGTAATAAATTTATTCAGATTGCTATTTTTATTCTAATATCTTTTAGTTTTATTGGATTCCTAGATGATTATATAAAATTAAGGCAAAAAAACACTAAAGGTATAAATGGTAAAGCAAAAATAATATTGCAAATATTATTTTCTTCAATTGTTGTAATTTGGCTGGAAAATAACCTGCCACAAAATATAAGTACCTCCTTATTTTTTCCTATATTAAAAAACCTAATTATAGATTTAGGTTATTTTTATTTTATATTTGCAATATTCATAATTATTGGTTCATCAAATGCTGTAAATCTAACAGATGGATTAGATGGTCTAGCAATCGTTCCTATTGCGATAGTTGCTTCTTCATTTGCATTAATATGTTATTTTTCCGGAAATATATTATATGCAAATTACCTACATCTGCCATATATTGAGGGGGCTGGAGAGTTAACTATCTTAGCTGCCGCATTAGTTGGAGCCTGTATAGGTTTCTTATGGTTTAATACTCCTCCTGCCAAAATATTTATGGGAGATACGGGTAGCTTATCAATGGGTGCATTACTAGCATATTTAAGCTTAGTTAGCAAAAATGAATTCACCTTAGCAATCATAGGGGGTTTGTTTGTATTAGAAGCATTATCTGTAATAATTCAAGTATATTCATTTAGATTAACTGGTAAAAGAATATTTAGGATGGCCCCCATTCATCATCATTTTGAACAAAAAGGCTGGTCTGAATCAACAATAGTTATAAGATTCTGGATAATTACAATAATTTTAGCTATTATTGGATTAATAATTTTAAAAATACGATAATTAATGACTGAAATAAAATCTAAAAATATCTATATAATAGGTATGGGTGTTTCAGGTATTTCTGCAGCAAAGTCATTATCTGAATTAGGTCATAATATTTACATTTATGATGATAATAAAAAATTAAACAATATATCCGAAAATTTAAGTAATTGCGAATTTATTCATTATGATTATATAAAATGGAAATCATTAGATTATCTAGTTTTAAGTCCAGGTATTCCAACGAAACTACCACAAGCTCACCCAGCTATTAAATATGCAATTAAACATAAAGTAAAAATCACAATTGATATTGAGTTATTTTCAAATTTAGTTCCTAATGCCTCTATAATTGCTATAACTGGCACTAATGGAAAATCCACTACCACAGCCTTAATAGAGCATATTTTTAAGCATAATAACTATAATGTATTTATGGGAGGTAATATTGGTAAAGCTGTATTTGAATTGCCAATTAAAAATAACAAAAAAACTTATTATATCCTTGAATTATCTTCATTCCAATTAGAATTAATAGATAAAGCTCGTTTTAATGCAGCAATATTATTAAATTTCTCAGAAGATCATCTAGATAGACATGGCAATATGACTAACTACCTTGCAGCAAAATTAAAAATATTTGCTAATCAAAAAGAAAATGATCTTGCCTTAATAAATAAAGATTTAGCTGATAATAATCTTATTAAATCTTTAGATAACGAAGTTAATTTTTTTTCAGCTGATGATTCTGAATTTGCATCTGATATTAATCTTGCCAAATTTGGTAGTAATGAAAATTTAATATCAGCAATTGAAGTAGCAAAATTTTATAATATTTCTGCCAATATTATAAAAGAATCCTTAAAAACCTTTAAATCATTGCCTCATCGTCTTGAATATTTGGGAGAAATAAATAATGCTATAATTTATAATGATAGCAAAGCAACAAATGCTGAAAGTACTAAAAATGCATTAGTAAAATTTTCTAATATATGTCTTATTTTAGGAGGGGTAGCAAAATCATCAGGTATTAAATCTTTAAAAAATCATTTGAAAAATGTCAGCTCAATATTTCTAATAGGTGAGGCTAAAAATGAATTTGCAAAAGAATTAGATAAATTTAATTATCAAAATTATCATAAAGCTTCCTCACTTGATGAAGCTTTTAAAAAAGCTCTTCACTTTGCTAAAAATTCCTCTAAAAAAGTAACTATTTTACTCTCACCAGCATGTGGATCTTTTGATATGTGGAAAAATTTTGTTGAAAGAGGAAATAATTTTAAAAAATTATTTAAAGAACATAAAGATGGAGAAACTCTATAACAGACATAGCTCCAAAATTGCAAAATGGTGGCTAGCAATTGATCATAATATTATTTTTTCATTTTTAATTCTTATATTATTTGGAGCCTTGATGTCTTTTAGTGCAAGTCCAAATATTGCAGAAAGAATAGGCCTAAATTTTGATTATTTTTATAATAAACATATGTTTTTTATAATTATTTCCTTATTTACTGCCATATTTTTTTCAATTTTAGAACCCAGAATTATTGTAAGAATAAGCCTCATAAGTTTAATTATATTTATTACACTGATTTTTATAATTATTTTTACAGAATCAGCATCTAAAGGGGCAAAAAGATGGATAAGAATCTTAGGTTTTAGTGCTCAACCATCCGAATTTATAAAACCATTTTTTATTATTATTAATGCATGGTTTTTAAGTAGAAAATTTGTCAGAAAAGATTTTAAAGGTTATTTATTATCTCTGATATTACTTGGAGTAATTCTATCTGGTTTAATATTGCAACCAGATATTGGCATGAGTATAAGTTTTTGCGCAGTATGGGCAAGCCAGATATTTATCGCAAATATACCAATTATAATAGTTTTCTTATTAATAATTTTTGGAATATTAGGTATCATTACAGCTTATTTTAATTTTTCTCATGTAAGATTTAGAATAGATAATTATTTATTCTCAGATGGAAATCCAACATATCAAGTTAGAAAATCATTGGAAGCTATTGAATCCGGAGGCTTATTTGGTAAAGGTATATTTGAAGGCCAGATTAAAAATATACTTCCAGATGCTCATACAGATTTTATATTTGCTGCAATGGTTGAAGAATTAGGAATGGTTGTAACCTTTCTAATTTTATCACTTTATTTTTTTATTATTATAAGAATTTACATTAACATTAAATTTATAAAAGACCCCTTTCATGTCATTGCTCTGACAGGTATTGCTAGTCAATTAGCCTTCCAAATTTTTGTAAATATAGGAGTTAATATGAATTTTCTGCCCACAAAAGGCACAACATTACCCTTGATAAGTTATGGTGGTTCTTCTATGGTCTCAACAGCCATATTAGTAGGTATATTACTATCATTATCAAAAGAAAAATTTGGCTATTTAAAACAAAATTATGGATAAAAAAAATAATTTCTTACTTGCAGCAGGAGGAACTGGTGGACATTTATCACCTGCAATAGCAGTTTCTGAGGATATTATAAATAATAATCACAATGCTCATTTAATAACAGATCAGCGTTGTAAAAAATATCTGCCAAAAAAATATGATTATAATGTTAGAATTTTAGAAAATAAAAAATTCTCAACAAATCCTTCATCATTAATTAAATTTATATTTTCACTAATAAAAAATATTATCATAATAAGCAAAATAATCCATCAACGAAAAATTACTCTTGTTGTAAGTTTTGGTGGTTATACATCTATAGCATGTAATTTAGCTACTATAATATGTAGAAAAAAATTAATATTACATGAGCAAAATGCATGTATTGGTAGAGTTAATAAGTTTTTTTTAAAATGGGCTAATCAGATAATCATTTCTTATCCGGAAATTCAAGGTTTAAAAAAATATAATAAAAAAATATCTATCTGTGAATTTCCTGTTAAAAAAAATTTTAACAATAAAAAAATCATAAAGAATAAGAAATTTACAATTTTAGTAATTGGCGGAAGTCAAGGAGCAGAAATTTTTAGCATAATATTTAGTAATCTTATAGAAAATAACTTAATCAATAATGTAAAAAATATTAAAATAATCCAACAAGTAAAATCTGGACAGACTCGCAAGATAAAATCACTTTATGAAAAACATAATCTAACATTTGAATTAAATAGTTACTTTCAAGATATTAATTATAAAATGCAAGAAGCTGACCTTATAATATCCAGAGCAGGAGCATCTTCAATAGCTGAGATAATCAAGAATAAAAAAGTTGCTATTTTTATACCATATCCACATTCTAAAGATAATCATCAATTTTATAATGCAAAATATCTACATGATAATAATGCCTGTTTTCTCATAGAAGAAAAAAAAATAAATATTAAGAAATTTGCGCAATTAATTAATAATTTATCAATTGATAAAGAAAAATTGATCAATATGGAAAATAATATTGTTAAATATATGGAAGATTCTCAATATCAAAAAATCTATTCTATAATTGAGAAGATAAATAACATATAATTTATCTAAATATTTGTTAAAATTATATTAAAGGTAAATGAATGATTTGGCTTTGTAGATGAATTATTAATATATTCTTTATTATAGCCTAAATCATATCTTACACAATCATCCATAATGTTAATTAAAATTCCTGATCTAACTGTCCCAGAGTTTATATCAATATCTTTAGGTAATAAATTTTTCTCATGATTTAAGGAAATAGATATTTTGTCATTATATTTATATTTAAAATTTGAAGAAATAAAGTCAACATAATCTAAATTATCACTCTGAACTAAATGATATTTATATTTTGTATATCCAATCGAAGCAGTAATAATAGAATTATCATAAGAGATGTTATATAGTTGATGATAAGGATTAAAATCATTATTCCTTAATTTATAGCTATAGCTAATCTTAAATTTCTTTTTAATTATAAGTGATGATTTTCCAATAATATCAGAGAAATCTTTGCTAAATCCAGAATCTCTATTCAAACCTTGATCTTCCAAAAAATATAGCTGACCAACATAATTTTTAAATGTAAAATATTTAAATTTGATATATTCATCAATCCCATAGCTTAATCTGCTTCCATTAATGAAAATATCATCCCCTGAAATTATATTTCCAGATCCTATATTACTATGATTTAATTTTGATGAGGTACTAGAGATATTACGAACAGAGCTACTATTATTATTTTTGTTAGCTAAAAATATATTTAACTCAGGGGTTAAAATATGTTTTAATTTTCCTTTATTATATAAAGGAAATTTATTTCTAAAAATAATTTCAGGATTTGTATCAATATGAAATTTTTTATCATTTAATGGGTCTTTATGATATATTCTAAACTTATTATGAAGACTAATTTCAGATGACAAATTCCTAATTAAATATAGTTTCTTACTTATATTAAATAAATAATTAATATTTTCTCTCCTAAATTTATTATCATATTTTAAGGATTTAAATTTAAAATCATTAGTAAGAAAAAAATCATTTTTCTTATATATATATGAAAATTTTAAATTAGGTAAGTGGTAATAATCATTATGATCTACTTTATTATCTGAAAAAATAGTAAATTTTTCAGCAGATAAAATTAAAGATTTATCTTCATTAATATATCCTATGTTGAAATTTGAACCATAAAAGTTATTATAATTTCCATAATATCTCTCATTATAGATTTTATCTGAGACTTCATTAATATTGATGTCATAGGAAATATTTTTATCTAAATCTGTATTAGAGTTAAATTTTACAAGCCATTTATCATGATATTTTCTTTGGTTATTGGTTTCGTTAGTAAGGTTTTTTGTTTTCAAATTTTCATTAATATAGGAAAAATTAATTAGTGATTCAGATTTTTCTGATAAATATCTGAATTCTAAATCATGTAATATATTATTAAGTTTGCTGTAAATTCTAGGAGTATATGTTAAATCGTAATTTGAAGAGATATTAAAAAATATTGGTAATGAAATAACATCGCCATAAAGAGAATTACTATTATAGTCAGCTCTTAAAAAACCAGATTGTTTTTTCTTTTGTTCTTTAGGAAAGAAAAAATATGGCATGTAAAATACCGGTATATTATAAATCTCAAAAAAAGAATGGTAAAAATAAATATTATTAGAATTCTCGCTACTATAAACATGACTTGCTGATATTCTCCATTTAGGAATTTTATATTTTGTTCCTTCACATATATTACAGGGGGTGAAGCTACCTTTTTTAACAATAATTTCTTTATTTTTTCTTTCTATAGATTTTGCATAATAAGAATTATTATTTTGCTGCATTAACAAAGCATCATATAAAGTAAAATTTAAGAAATCCTTACTAGCTTTTATTTCTCTAGCTAGAATTTTCTCTCCTGTTATTTTATTAAGATATTTAATGTTTTTTTTAGCCTTTATTAGGTCATTAGATTTGCTATATTTAATATAATCAGCTTGAAGATTATAATTAATATAATCAATATTAACATTATCTTTAGCAATAATATCTTGATTTTTATCAATTAAAATTTCCTTAGCATTCAAATCTATATCATCAGCATTAATATTTGTGCTAATAAATAAAAAAAAGATAAAATATAAAGCAAAATTAAGCATTAAAAATTTTTTTAAATTCAGATATTAATATTTTATCAAATTCTTCCTTACTAATATCAATATTTAACTCCTTTAATGATGTAATTCCTAAATTTTTTTCATTTATACCGCAAGCTATAATTTTCTCAAACTTTGATAAATCTGGAGAAATATTTATAGCAACCCCATGAAAGCTTACCCATTTTCTTACTCTAACACCAATTGCAGCTATCTTATCATGACCATTTACAATTTTAGTGTTTTTTACCCATACGCCAATGTGATCATCAAGACAATATGCATGCACACCAATATATTTTAATGAATTTATTATTAGATTTTGAATATTGGCAATATATTTTTTTATATCACAGGAATTGCGCTTTTTAAGATCTAACATTAAATATAATATCCTCATACCTTTACCATGGAAAGTAATTTTCCCACCTCGGCCAGTTTTTATTATATTTATATCCTTATTTAAAATATCAGTGAAATCAGTGCTAACTCCTGCTGTATAAACATCTTTATGTTCTAATAACCAAACTACCTCATTAGCGTTATTATCAATTATATTTCGAACATAACTATCCATTTGCTTAATAGCGTCATTATATTCAATTGGTGATTTACTACTAATAAAATCTATTTTCATTTAGATTGGGGTCAAGCTACAATTAACTACTCTTAAGTCATAGATAGAGTGATCAAGGCTGTTAATTGATGGGCTTGATGAAAACATCCAGCCATTAAAGATGTTTTTTTTACTAGAAATTTCATTCACTTCTAAAAGTAGCATGTTTTCGGGAGAAGATTCTGCAGAGGATTTAAGACAATTTCTTGTGATAATTTCTAAATTACGATATTTTAATTTACCACCTATTTTTGTTCTAAATTTATAGTTGAAGCCATCAATTTTATTAAGAATTTGAATATTAGCATATTCTGCAATGCTATAATTTTTATCTTTTGCATTATTTAAGTTATATTCATAGCCATTATCAGCATCCATAATAGGTAATTTATAAAAATTATGATTTTTAATTTTAGCAAATATTAAATCATATTTCTTTTGTTGTTCCATAGCTTTATTTTGCAGATTTAATTTATTTAAAATTATGACATAGTTGTAATAATTTTCTGCTAAACTATCTATATTGCCTAATTCTTCATTAAGAGAAATTGCTAGCTCCATATATGATTTAGACATTTGTAAGTTCTCATTGAAGTAAAAATAACTAAGTCTAGTATATATATATGGAAATTTATCAGTAATTTCGGCATTTACTATGTTATTTTCATTATCTTGATTTTCGATTGATTTATTTATTATAGAAATTGTATCTTCGTATAATTTAATTGCATCTAAACTATTTTTTTGGAAAAATCTTATGTTACCCATCTTCAATAGAGATGATATGTGAGTCTGTGGAAGTTTTTCCTCTATGCTGAAATCTTTGATTAACTCTAATAATTCAATTGCCTCATCAAGGTTCCGTTCTCCAATTAATATATCTGCTCTATTTAGAAGATTAGGTATATTTTCAGTTTTAAGATTATATATGTAAGCTATTTTTTCCGTATCTTCTTTGAATGATAGGTTTTCGCTTTGATTATCAGATATAGAATCTATTATATCGTTAATCGTCTTTTGGTCATCAATTTGTGAAAATGACGTTTGATATAATGATAAAAATGTAAAAATAATAATAAATCTCCCCTTCATAATTTATACAATATTACTCCTTCGGTTGCCATGCCTCATATAAATGATTTTTAAAAGTTTTGTTCTCAGGACTATATGCATAGGGAGTTCCTGTATAGTTTGGGATATGAGATTTTTGCCAAGATAAATCTTCTCTTTGATTTTGATTAGGTATGTCATTTGTTGTAAAATGAAGCCATCTATGCCATAATGGCGGAACTTTAGTGGCTTCAACCATTCCTTTATAAACAACCCATCTTTTTTCTTTTGTGCCATTAACTCTACTTCTGTAGTAAGAATTATCATAATCATCTTTTCCAACAAATTTTCCAAATAAAAAACTGTAAATCAAGGTTGCAATATGCATGCCAAAAATATATTTTACTAATTTAAAATTTAATCTATTACAAACTAATCAAGAATGCAACAAAAACCCTTTAAACTAAATTCCAAATTTAAACCAGCAGGAGACCAAATAAATGCTATAAAGCAAATAGGAGAAAATTTGCATGCAGGTCAAAAAGACCAGGTTTTACTTGGTGTAACTGGTTCGGGTAAAACATTTACAATGGCAAATATAATTGCTAATAGTTCCAGGCCAGCGCTAATTTTAGCCCATAATAAAACCTTAGCAGCACAACTTTATGGAGAAATGAAAGAATTCTTTCCTAAAAATTCTGTTGAATATTTTGTATCTTATTATGATTATTATCAACCTGAAGCATATATTCCCAAAAGCGACACTTTTATAGAAAAAGACGCGGCAATTAACGAGCAAATTGAAACTTTAAGAAATTCTGCAACTAGAGCTTTATTAGAGAGAAGGGATGTTATAGTGATATCCTCAATTTCATGTATTTATGGTTTAGGTTCACCAGAACTATATGCCCAAATGACCATTAGAATTTCAGTAAATCAGCATATTAAAATAACTGATCTTGCTCTAAAATTAGTCGAACTACAATATGAAAGAAATGATTTAAGTTTTACAAGAGGGAAATTCAGAATTAAAGGTGACATATTAGATATTTTCCCAGCTCATTTAGAATCAACCGCCTGGAGATTAAGTTTTTTTGGTAATGAAATAGAAGAAATATATGAAATTGATCCATTAACTGGTAGTAAAAAAGCTAGAATTAAGAATTGTGTAATATTTGCAGCAAGTCACTATGTAACTCCTGAAAATATTCTAAAAAACGCTATAGTTAATATAGAAAAAGAATTAGAGTTAAGAGAGGCCTACTATAAAGAAAGAGGAATGTTACTTGAGCAACAAAGGATTAAGCAGCGCACTAATTTTGATATTGAAATGATCGAATCAACAGGAACATGTAAAGGAATCGAAAATTATTCTCGTTATTTATCAGGCCGTAATTCAGGTGAGGCTCCACCTACATTATTTGAATATTTACCAAATGATGCATTATTATTTATTGATGAAAGTCATGTAACAGTTCCACAAATTGGAGGAATGTATAATGGTGATCGTTCAAGAAAAACAACATTAGTAGAACATGGCTTTAGGCTACCATCAGCACTTGATAATCGCCCGCTTAAATTTGCTGAATGGTTAGATCTGAAACCACAAACAATCTATGTTTCAGCCACACCAGGAAAATATGAAATAGAAAAAGCAG
>CBFHSE010000027.1:0-20826 GCA_965658435.1 Rickettsiales bacterium
TCAGAAGGTATGCGTTTTGCAGTAAGAGAAGGAGGTCGTACAGTTGGTTCTGGTGTAGTTAGTAAAATTATTGAATAAAACCCCTAGGGAGTGTAGCTCAATTGGTAGAGCGCCGGTCTCCAAAACCGGAGGTTAGGGGTTCGATCCCTCTCGCTCCTGCCAATATGTGAAGGAGTAACTTTAACTAGATTATTATGAAGTTTTTAAATTTTATTGAAGAAACAAAGAAAGAAATTTTTAAGATATCATGGCTTAACAAAAAGGAGTTATCAATATCTACATTGTCAGTTTTTATGATTGTAGGTTTGTTTTCCATATTTTTTTTAGTCGTTGATTTAATTATATCTAATTTAATAACATATATTTTAGGAATATTCGGTTAAAAAATGTCAAATTATAAATGGTATGTAGTTCAAGCATATTCTGGTTCAGAGAAAAATGTCTTAAACACAATAAAGCAAAGATCAGAAAAAGCAGGTTTGCTTGAAAATATTGAAGAAATTTTAGTTCCAACAAAAAAAATTACTCAGGTTAAAAAAGGCAAAAAAACAGAGGTAGAAAAAAATTTCTATCCTGGTTATGTGCTTGTACATATGAATCTAAGTGATGAATTATGGCACTTAATAAGACAAATTCCAAAAGTATCTGGTTTTATTTCACAAAATGGAAAGCCATTACCAATAAGTAAGGCTGAAGTAGATGGTATTATTGGCCAATTAGAGGATGAAAATTTTACAACTGAAGGTGAAATTGATTTTGAAATTGGTGAGACAATAAAGGTCATAGATGGAGGAGCTTTTGACGGTTTTACGGGTATAATAGACTCGGTAGATACAGTTAAAAAACAGCTTTCAGTATCTGTAACAATTTTCGGAAGATCAACTCCTTTAATACTTGAATATAACCAAGTTGAAAAAATATAAATTAAAACTTGATATATAAAAAAAAATAATATAGATAAGAACTCCTTTATTTTATAAATTATGGCACAAAAAGAAGTTATTGGTAGTATAAAGTTGCAAGTTCCAGCAGGTCAGGCAAATCCATCCCCTCCAGTTGGACCAGCTTTGGGGCAAAAAGGTCTTAATATAATGGATTTTTGTAACAAATTCAACGATTCTACAAAAGAATTTGAAAAAGGTATGCCAATACCAGTTGTTATAACTGCATTTGCTGATAGATCATTTGAATTCATAACCAAGACACCTCCAACCTCATTTTTAATAAAGAAAGAGTTCAAAATAAAAAAAGGTTCTGGCACCACAGGAGCAGAAGTTATAAAAGAAGTTCAAAAATCAGCATTACGTACAATTGCTGAGATTAAACAAAAAGATTTAAACTTACCAATTGATGCTATTATTGAAATGGTAGCGGGTACGGCAAGATCAATGGGTATTAAAGTTATTGAGGGCTAAATGGCAGTAGCAAAAAGATTAAAAAATATAGCAAAAAATATAGATGTTAATAAACAATATAATCTAAATGAAGCTCTTGAATTAATAAAAGATAATGCAAAAGCAAAATTTGACGAATCAATTGATATAATTTTTAAGTTAAATCTTGATCCAAAATATCAAGATCAAAATATAAGAGAAATTGTTCAAATGCCTGAAGGGCTTGGTAAAAAAACAAGAGTAGCAGTCATTGCTAATAGTACTAAGCATGAAGATGCGACAAAAGCTGGTGCAGATTATGTTGGTTCTGAAGATTTGGTCGATGAAATCAAAATGGGAAAAACAGATTTTGATGTATGTGTAGCCACACCAGATATGATGGCAAAAGTTGGTCAATTAGGTAAAATATTAGGGCCTAAAGGATTAATGCCTAATCCTAAATTAGGAACTGTAACTCAAGATGTCGCAAAAGCAGTAAAAAATGCAAAAAATGGGCAAGTTGAAATTAAATTAGATAAAGCAGGAATAATGCACACAATAATTGGGAAAGCTAGTTTTGACATAAAGAAATTAAATAACAATTTTCAAGCATTATATAGTGCTGTAAAGTCAGCTAAGCCTTCAGGAGCAAAAGGATCATATATAAAATCACTATATATTAGTTCAACTCAAGGTTTAAGTGTAGAAGTATCATTGTCATCATTAGTATAAAAAATGAATTTAAACGAAAAAAAAACATTAGTAGAAAATCTTCATGAAGAGTTTAATTCTAACTCTATAATACTTGTAGCGCATTATTCGGGTCTTAATGTAGCGCAAATAAATGACCTTAGATCAAATGCCAAGGAGCAAGATGTTGTTGTTAGGGTCGTAAAAAATTCTTTAGCGAAAATAGCTATTGAAGAAACTGATTTTTCTGATTTAAAATCAGAGCTTATTGGTCCTTCATTATTGATTTTTGCAAGCGATATTGTTTCAGCTGCTAAAATCATGGTTGATTTTGCTAAGAAAAATAAAGAATTGGTGATCAAAGCTGGTTCTTACAATAAGTCTAATATTGATAAGGAGGAAATAATAAATATTTCTAAAATGCCAACGTTAGATGAAATAAGGGCTAAGCTAATTAGCCTAATCAATTCACCAGCGACAAAAATTGCATGTGTGCTTAAAGCTCCTGCAACTAATTGTCTAGGTGTAATAGATGCATATGCTAATAAATAATTTATAAAGGTAAAAAAAATGGCTGATTTAAATAAGATTATTGATGATTTATCTGCTCTTTCAGTAGTAGAAGCTGCTGAATTATCAAAGCTACTAGAAGAGAAATGGGGTGTAACCGCTGCCGCTCCAGTTGCTGTTGCTGCTGCAGGTGTTGCCGGTGCTGCTGGTGCTGATGCTGTTGAAGAAAAAACAGATTTTTCTGTTGTTCTTGCAGAAATTGGCGATAAAAAGATTAATGTGATCAAGGAAGTAAGAGCTATTACAGGTTTAGGTCTAAAGGAAGCTAAAGATCTAGTAGAAGCTGCTCCAAAAGAAGTTAAAGGTTCAGTTCCCAAAGAAGAAGCTGAAAAAATGAAAGAAGCTCTTGAAGCTGCTGGAGCAAAAGTTGAGCTTAAATAATTAAGCTAAAACTTATTATTTACTTCTTATAACCTTAATTAAACCAATAATGAAAACTCAAAATAGAAATATAGACGCTATAACTTATCGTAAAAACTACGGTAAAATTGGTGATACAATTCCTTTGCCAAATCTAATAGAGATTCAAAAAAATTCCTATAAATCATTATTTGATCAAAATAATATATCATTAGAAGATAATCTTGGTAAAGTATTTCTTTCTGTGTTTCCAATAAATGACTTTACAGGTCTTTCATCAATTGAGTTTGTTAATTACAGGTTAGATAAACCAAAATATTCCCAGAACGAATCAATTAAGAGAGGGGCAACATATGCTGCGCCGATAAAAGTTACTTTAAGATTAATTGTTTGGGTGATAGACGAGGATACCGGTTCTAAAGAAGTGAAATCCATAAAAGAACAGGAGGTTTATTTTGGTGATATTCCACTAATGACTGCTAAAGGTACATTTATTGTAAATGGAACAGAAAGGGTTATTGTATCTCAGCTTCATAGATCTCCTGGTGTGTTTTTTGATCATGATAAAGGGAAAGCCACTAACCAAACAAAATTATTATACTCAGCCAGAATAATTCCTTACAGAGGTTCGTGGTTAGATTTTGAGTTTGATACAAAAGACTTGCTCTATTTTAGAATTGATAGAAAAAGAAAAATACTTGGCACAACATTTATTAGGGCACTTGGATTATCAACAGAAGAAATATTGAAGATATTCTACAGCTCGAAAAAATATACAAAATCATCAAAAGGATATGAGGTTGAATTTGACCTTAAATCCGAAAAAGGAAATTTAGCAAAATTTGATATAGTTTCTGCTAATGACGGCAAGGTTAAAATAAAAGAGGGCGAAAAAATAACTGCTCTTTTAATCAAGAAATTAAGTGGTGAAAAATTAGATAAAATAATATTAAAACCTGAAAATTTACCAGGGTTGATAACAGCTAAAAATATCAATGACAATGAACTAAAGGCTGGAACATTGATAAATGATGATAATATTGATAAATTTTCAAATGAAAAAGAGCTAGAATTAATTAGTTTAAGTGGAAATAATTATCCATTTATATATTACACATTAGCTGCAGATAAAAATTCAACTCAAGATGAAGCATTGATAGATATTTATAAGGTGCTAAGACCTGGTGATCCTCCATCAGCTGAAGCATCAAAAGAAATATTTACATCATTATTTTTTACTGAAGATAAATATGATTTATCTCATGTGGGTAGAGCTAAGATAAATGAAAGACTTGGGCTTAAAATATCTGAAAATGTTACATTATTAACTCAAGAAGACGCAATATCAGTAATTAAAACATTAGTTGAGCTAAAAGCAACTAACGCTGATAGTGACGATATTGATCATTTAGGTAATAGAAGGGTTAGATCAGTTGGTGAATTAGTAGAAAATCAATTTAGAATTGGTCTTGTAAGAGTTCAGAGAGCAATACAAGAAAGAATGAATTCAGTAGAAATTGATACTGTTTTGCCACAGGAATTAATAAATGTTAAGCCACTAGCTGCAACATTAAGGGAGTTTTTTGGAACATCTCAATTATCTCAATTTATGGATCAAACAAATCCATTATCAGAAATAACTCATAAGAGAAGACTATCTGCATTAGGTCCAGGTGGTCTTTCAAGGGATAGGGCAGGATTTGAAGTTAGAGACGTTCATACTTCGCATTATGGAAGAATATGCCCAATTGAAACACCTGAAGGGCCTAATATAGGTCTAATTAATTCAGTTGCTACATATGCTAAAGTTAATAAACATGGCTTTCTTGAAAGTCCATACAGAAAAGTTATAAATGGAAAAGTAACTAGTGAAGTTGTATATTTATCAGCAACTAAAGAAACTGATTATATAATCGCGCAAGCAAATGAAGAGCTAAATAAAGATGGAAGTCTAAAATCAGATTTACATAATTGTAGATATAATGGTAATTACATTATGGTTCCTTCAGAGAAAGTGAGCCTTATTGATTTATCCCCAAAACAAGTTGTATCAGTTGCAGCTTCGTTAATACCATTCCTAGAAAATGATGATGCAAATAGAGCCCTGATGGGTTCAAACATGCAACGTCAAGCTGTTCCTCTATTATATCCTGATTCCCCTGTTGTTGGAACGGGTATGGAAAAAACTGTAGCTGCAGATTCATCGGCATGTGTAACATCCGACTATGATGGAGTAGTTGAAAAAGTTAATTCATCTAAAATTTTCATTAGAGTTGAAGATACAGATAGTGATGAAATTGTTCGAATTTATGATTTAGAAAAATATCAAAGATCAAATCAAGATACATGTATAAATCAAAAGCCATTAGTAAGAGTGGGTCAAAAAATTAAAAAAGGTGATGTAATTGCCGATGGCCCAAGTACAAAAAATGGAGAATTAGCATTAGGAAGAAATGTGCTAGTAGGATTTATGTCATGGAATGGATATAATTTTGAGGATTCAATTATTATGTCACAAAAAGTAGTTAGTGATGACGTATTCACATCAATTCATATAGAAGAATATGAAATAACTGCTAGAGATACTAGATTAGGTTCTGAAGAAGTTACAAGAGATATACCTAATGTTGGCGAAGAAGCTTTAAGAAATCTTGATGAGGTAGGTATTGTAAATATAGGTGCGGAGGTTAAAGGAGGTGACATATTAGTTGGAAAAGTAACTCCAAAAAGTGAATCTCCAACAACACCAGAAGAAAAATTACTTAGAGCAATATTTGGTGAAAAAGCAGCTGAAGTAAAGGATTCTTCATTATATGTCCCTCCAGGAGTAAAAGGTACTGTAATTGATATAAGGGTTTTTACAAGAAGAGGTGTGGAAAAAGACCAAAGAACACTATCTGTAGAACGACAAAGAATATCAAAGCTTAAAGCAGATATGGAAGAAAAAGTCAAAATTATTGATAAGCATCTTATAACGAGAATCAAAGATATTGCACTTGATAAGGAAATATCTAAGGCAATTGCAAAAATTAAAATAGGTTCAAAGCTTAAAGAAGATGATTTTACTGATATTTCAATATCAAATATCAGAAAGCTCTCATTAAAAGATAATAACCTTAATGAAAAAGTTGAAAAACTAATTACAAAATATGATTTAACGCTTAATCAGCTTGAAAAAGATCTTTCAGAAGATATAGATAAATTACAAAGTGGAGATGATCTTCCTCAAGGTGTTCTTAAGTCAATAAAAGTATTTGTTGCTGTTAAACGAAGATTGCAGCCTGGAGATAAAATGGCTGGAAGACATGGAAATAAAGGTGTAATATCAAAGATAGTTCCAATAGAAGATATGCCATATCTAGAAGATGGAACGCCACTAGATATTCTATTGAACCCACTTGGTGTACCTTCCCGAATGAATGTAGGTCAAATATTAGAAACACATCTAGGTTTTGCTAATTTTACATTAGGTAAAAATATAGCAAAAATGGTAGATGATGTTCAATCTAAAGCTGATTACGATAAATTAAGAAAAGAAGCTATAAATGCATATGAAAATAGCAATGCTGAAAAATTTATCAATGAATTAAATGATGAAGAGCTCAAAGGTTTTGCGAAAGGTCTTGAAAGAGGTCTACCTATTGCAACTCCAGTTTTTGATGGTGCAAAAGAGTCAGATATTATTTCTGCATTAGAAAGAGCAGGTCTTAATAAATCAGGTCAGATGCAAGTATTTGATGGTAAAACAGGTGAAAAATTTGATAGGCATGTAACGGTAGGTTACATATATATGTTAAAACTGCACCACCTTGTAGATGATAAAATTCATGCTAGATCAATTGGACCATATAGTCTTGTAACTCAACAACCACTTGGAGGTAAGTCTCATTTTGGTGGGCAAAGATTTGGTGAAATGGAATGTTGGGCGTTGCAGGCATATGGAGCATCATTTACGTTGCAAGAAATGCTAACTGTAAAATCAGATGATGTTGCAGGAAGAATTAAACTATATGAATCAATAGTAAAAGGAGATAGTAATTTTGATTATGGTGTTCCAGAGTCATTCAATGTAATGATTAAGGAGCTTAAATCACTTTGCTTAAATATTGATTTAGAAAAAAAAGAATAATATTATAAAAATAAGGTAATAATTATGAGCACTGGACCATCTCAAGCTGCATTCAACTTTATTAATAACCCTGCTGGTTATGATTTTAATACAGTTAAAATATCAATTGCTAGTCCTGAGCAAATCAAATCATGGTCATTTGGTGAAGTAAAAAAACCCGAAACAATAAATTATAGAACATTCAAGCCAGAACGTGACGGTTTATTTTGTGCCAGAATATTTGGTCCTGTTAAGGATTATGAATGTCTATGTGGAAAATATAAACGTATAAAATATAAGGGTATTGTCTGTGAAAAATGTGGTGTTGAGGTTACATCTTCAAAAGTAAGGCGTGAAAGAATGGGGCATATTGAATTAGCGGCTCCTGTTGCCCATATTTGGTTTTTAAAATCATTACCATCAAGAATATCTTCGTTGCTTGACATAACTTTAAAAGATATTGAAAAAGTACTATATTTTGAATCATATATTGTTACAGAACCAGGCATAACAGCTTTAAAATATGGCCAAACATTGAATGAAGAGCAATATATAGCAGCAAATGAAGAATATGGTGAAGGATCATTTGACATAGGAATCGGTGCAGAAGCAATCAAAAAAATGCTCTCAGCAATTGATTTACAAAAGGATCAAAAGAAACTAAGAAGAGCATTGAAAGAGGAAACATCTGAGGCAAAAAGAAAAAAAGTTGTTAAAAGATTAAAGTTAATTGAAGCATTTCTTGAATCATCAAATAAACCAGAATGGATGATAATGGATGTTGTTCCTGTTATACCACCTGAAATTAGACCATTAGTGATGCTTGATGGAGGAAGATTTGCTGCATCAGATTTAAATGAACTATATAGAAGAGTAATTAACCGTAATAATAGGTTAAGAAGATTAATTGAACTTAAAGCTCCAGAAATTATTGTTAGAAATGAAAAAAGAATGTTGCAGGAATCTGTTGACGCATTATTTGACAATGGCAGAAGAGCAAGATCATTAAAAAACTCAAATAAAAGGCCTTTTAAATCCTTAACAGATATGCTTAAAGGTAAGCAAGGTCGTTTTAGACAAAATCTATTAGGAAAAAGAGTTGATTATTCTGGAAGGTCGGTAATTGTTGTAGGACCAGAATTAAAGCTACATCAATGTGGGTTACCAAAAAAAATGGCATTAGAATTATTTAAGCCATTTATTTACTCAAAAATGGAATTATATGGAATAACAAACTCTATTAAAGCCGCAAAAAAACATATAGAAACTCAAGCACCTGAAGTTTGGGATATATTAGATGAGGTTATCAGAGAGCATCCAGTATTATTAAATAGAGCACCAACATTACATAGATTAGGAATCCAGGCTTTTGAACCAACTTTAGTTGAAGGTAAGGCAATACAGCTGCACCCACTTGTATGTGCTGCATTTAATGCAGATTTTGATGGAGACCAAATGGCTGTGCATGTTCCTATTTCACTTGAGGCGCAAATTGAATCAAGAGTGCTCATTATGTCTACTAATAACATTCTTAGCCCAGCAAATGGAAAACCAATTATAGTTCCATCTCAGGATATTATTCTAGGATTATATTATTTATCATTAGAAATAGAAAATTCTATTGGTGAAGGAAAATATTTTAGTGATATCTCTGAAATTGAACATGCTATTTTAAATGAATCAGTATCCATACATAGCAAAATTAAATATAGGTTTAAAGGAGAAACAATTAATACTACACCAGGAAGAATAATTTTGTCTCAAATAATTCCTCAAGGAGATTTATTAAGTTTTGATGCTGTTAATAAAATAATGACAAAAAAAGAGATTAGTAATTTAATAGATTTAGTTTACAGAAATTACGGACAAAAACAAACAGTTATTTTCTGTGATAGGTTAATGTCACTAGGTTACAAACATGCAACAAAATCTGCAATATCATTTGGAAAAGATGATATGTTGATACCTAATAGCAAATTTACTCACATTGATAATACATTAGCTGAAGTTAAAGAGTTTGAAAGACAATATTCAGATGGTTTAATAACATCAGGAGAAAAATATAACAAAGTTATTGACGCATGGTCACTATGTACTGATAGGGTAGCGGATGATATGATGAAGCAAATATCATCTAAACAAGATAAAAAAGATCAGCATCACAGTGAAGAAGTTAACTCTGTATTCATGATGGCAAATTCTGGAGCAAGAGGTTCAGCTTCACAAATTAAACAGCTTGCAGGAATGAGAGGTTTAATGGCAAAACCAAGTGGTGAAATTATAGAAACACCAATTACTTCAAATTTTAAAGAAGGTTTAACCGTATTAGAATATTTTAACTCTGCGCATGGTGCAAGAAAAGGTCTTGCTGATACAGCATTAAAAACTGCAAATTCTGGTTATCTAACCAGAAGACTAGTAGATGTTTCACAAGATTGCATCATATCAGAAATCGACTGTGCTACGGATGAGTTTATTACAGTTAGAAGTGAAATTGAGGGTGTAAATGTCATAGTTCCATTAGCTGAAAAAATATTAGGTAGAGTATCAGCTCAAGATTTAATTAATCCAAAAACAAAAGAAAAAATTGTATCTAAAAATCAGATAATTGATGAGGATATAGCAGAAGCAATAAATGATTATGGTATAGATTCTCTTGCTGTTAGATCAGTTTTAACATGTAGAGCGAAATTCGGAGTATGTTCTAAATGTTATGGTAGAGATCTTTCAACTGGAGAAACTGTAAATATTGGGGATGCTGTTGGAGTTATAGCCGCTCAATCAATTGGTGAACCAGGAACTCAATTAACAATGAGAACATTTCACATTGGTGGAGCAGCACAAAGAGGTGCTGAACAATCATCAATAGACGCTCCAACCGATGCAACTGTAAAGCTTGAAAAAGCTAATTTTGTTGAAGATTCTGCTGGTAGAAAAGTAGTATTAAATAGGTCTGCATTTGTAAGTTTAATTGGTAAAAATGGTGCTCAAATAGCAAGATATAAATTACCATATGGTTCAAGATTAAAATTTTCCGATGGTGATAAAGTGAAAAGAGGTGATCATGTAGCAGAATGGGATCCTTATAATATTCCAATTATTTCAGAAGTATCAGGTAAAGTAAAATACAGAGATCTTAACCAAGATATTTCATATAAGGAAGAAACAGATATTGCAACAGGTGTATCAAATAAAGTAGTAATGGATTGGAAAATATCTAAAAATAGTAGCAATTTAGTTCCTCGTTTAGTTATACAAGATGATAAGGGTGAAGTTAAAAAGCTAAAAACTGGCATTGATGCAAGATATTTCTTGTTTATTAATGCAGTATTGAATGTGGATGATGAACAGGAAGTTCATGCAGGTGACGTTCTTGCAAGAATCCCTAAAGCATCCTCTAAAATCTCTGATATAACAGGAGGTCTTCCAAGAGTTGCTGAATTATTTGAAGCAAGAAAGCCTAAAGATTATGCAATTATAAGTGAAATATCTGGTACTGTAATTTATGGAAAAGACTATAAGTCCAAAAGAAGAATTATAATAAAATCTGATAATGCAGATATTCAAGATGTAGAATATTTGGTACCAAAAGGAAAGCATATTGCTGTAAATGAAGGTGACTATGTTAGCCAGGGTGATCTTTTAATGGATGGAAATCCAGTTCCTCATGATATCTTAAGGATTCAGGGTGTTGAAGCATTATCTGAATATATGGTAAAAGAAGTACAAAAAGTTTATCGTCTTCAAGGTGTAAAAATAGATGATAAACATATAGAAGTTGTATTATTGCAGATGCTTAAAAAAGTAGAGGTAACTGATGCAGGAGAAACTATTTTAATTCCTGGAGAAATTTTAAGCAAAGATGAATTTGCTGAAATTAATCAAAAAGCTCAAAAAGAAAAATATAAAAAAGCTTCAGCTAGCGCAATATTGCAAGGTATTACAAAGGCTGCGCTCCAAACAAATTCTTTTATCTCAGCCGCTTCATTCCAAGAAACAACCAAAGTTTTAACTGAAGCAGCAGTGTCAGGTAAAAGAGATTATTTAAGAGGCTTAAAAGAAAGTGTTATTGTAGGTAATCTAATTCCTGCTGGAACAGGTTACTACACTAACCAAATAAAAAAAGAAGCTTTTAAAAGAGATCTAGAAAATCTCGAATCCAAGAAAAAAGCAGTTAAGGAAAAGGAAGATAATAAAGAGGTTGATAATAAAAAAGAGGCTTCTGCATAAAATGAATCTATTGGTTTTAGGAGGTGGAGGAAGAGAGCACGCGATTTGCTGGTCTCTTGCCAAGTCATCTAAAGCTAAAAACATTTATTGCTTGCCAGGAAATGCTGGCATTTCAGAGGTTGCTAAAACTATTGATAATATCAAATTATCTGATTTTCCTGCAATAAAATTATTTATTAAAAAACATAATATTGATATAGTTATAATTGGACCAGAGCAACCACTGGCAGATGGAATAACTGAATTTTTAGAAGCTGATAATATAAAAGTTTTAGGTTGTGATAGTTACGCAGCAAATCTTGAATCATCTAAAGCTTTTACTAAAGAAATTTGTGATAAAGCAAATATTAAAACAGCAAAATATGCAGTTTTTTATAATGCAGAAAATGCAATAAAATATATCTTAAATCAGAATCAATATCCCCAAGTAATTAAAGCAGATGGACTTGCCGCAGGTAAAGGAGTTATAATAGCACAAAATTATCAAGAAGCAGAAAATGCTGTAAATGATATTTTCTCGGGTAAATTTGGTAATAATAACAAATTAGTTATTGAAGAATTTTTAACCGGCATTGAAGCTAGTTTTTTTGCTATTTCAGATGGTAAAGATTTTAAAATATTAGGTAGTGCAGGAGATCATAAAAGGATAGGCGATAATGATACAGGTAAGAATACTGGAGGGATGGGTGCTTATTCTCCTAGTCCTTTTGTAACAAAATCTGTAGAAAAGAAAATAATTGAAGATATTTTAAAGCCAACTTTTGCTTATTTAAAACAACAGGAAAAACCCTATAAAGGTATAATTTTTGCTGGGGTAATGATAAATAATGGTATTCCTTATCTTATTGAATATAATATTAGATTTGGTGATCCAGAAGCTCAAACTATATTATCACTAATTGAAACTGACTTCTTAGATATTTGTATTGCTACAATAGAGGGAAGTTTAGACAAGTTAGAAATAAAATTTAAATCTGAAAAAGCTATTACTTTGGTATTAGCTGCAAAAGGCTATCCAGATGGCTATAAAAAAGGTGCAGAGATTAATTTATCAAAATTAGATAATATTAAAAATGTGAATATTTTTCATGCAGGAACTATAAAAGAAGATAATAAATTACTATCTAATGGTGGTAGGGTGCTTAACATTACTTCAATAGCAAATTCATATGAAGAATCATGTAAAAAAGCATATGAAGCGGCAAAATTAGTTGAATGGGAAGATAAATATCACAGAAATGATATTGGTGCTGCGTTATTTAAAAATAATAAGTTTTGATTAAATTATTTTTTTATGAATCTGCTTCCTGGCTTTTCAATAATAGTGTCTTTCAAAAATCCTGGTAAATTATCAGCGGCATAAGCTGGAAAATCAAGGTCGATTAATGGAATAATAGGTACATTATTTAATTGTTTAATTTCAGGATTTCTTCTAATAATGCAAGCTTCAGCAATAATATTAGCTCCATAATTATTAATTAAGTCATATGTTTCCAATGATGATTTTCCAGTAGTTAAAACATCTTCGATAACTAATATTTTATCTTGTTTTTCAATATTAAAACCTCTTCTTAAGGTAAATTTTTTATCTATTCTTTCAAGAAAAATATTTGGAATTTCTAATTGTCTTGCTATTTCGTAACCAACTAAAATTCCTCCCATTGCTGGGCTAATAATTTTATTTATTTGAGTTATATCAATAGTTTTTTTTATTTTTTTTACCAAATCTGTGCATATTTTTTGTGCAAAATAAGGATTAGCCATGATTAATGCGCATTGGACATAATATTGGCTATGTAATCCAGATGATAAAATGAAATGACCTTCTTTTAATGCTCCTGATTCTTTTAATATTTGAGTATATTCTGTATCTTGAATTGACATAATCTTAAAAAACTCGTATAAATAAATTAAGAGCAAAATATACAATGGCTACAAAAGAGCAAGAAATAACATATAAGAATATCTTAGAATTATATAATTTAGCTGAAGAACTCTTAGATTCTGTAAAAAGTGAGAAGGATATAACAAAAGCTCTTCAAAAATTACAGTATATTGAGCCTTTTATTTCTGAGTCAGTCAATTTTTCTGAATTAATATCAGAAAATTATATAAAAATAATAAATGGAAATAATAATCCACAAATAAAAGAAGATTTAGCTAAATATATTGCAGAAATTATTAATTCACTTACAAAATGCAATAATCAACTAGAACTTAATACAAAATAATGAATAATCCAAGAAAAACAGATTCCGATATTTTAGCAGAATTTTCTCTTTCATTAAAAAATTTAATAGAGAAAATGGTAAAACAAAAAATACTAAACATCTCTTTGTTAAGAAAATATATAAAGCAAGAAAATATTTCTTTGCCCATTATAAAGTTCATAGAAAATTATCATAAAATTTTGAGTAAAACCAAGCAAAAGAAACCTTCAAGATAATGATTGCAATTAATATAAATTGAAATATAAATATAACAAAGACGAGGTTACTCGTCTTTTTTTTATTTAATTTACACATAAGGTTTAAAGTGAGTTACTCGTCTTTTTTTTATTTAATATTTGAAAATAAGGTTTTACAGTGAGTTACATATCAGGTAATACAGAGTTAATCAAGGTTGCAGAATCAGTAGCATCAGAAAAAGGAATATCAGTTGAATCAGTTATTGATGCTATTGAACAAGCAGTGAAAGTTGCGGCAAGAAAAAAATATGGAGCTGAATATGATATTAATGCAAAAATAGATCGCAAAACAGGGCAATTCAGAATATATAGAAGATTAGAAGTTGTTGAGAAAGTTGAAGATTCTCTTACTCAAATTTCTCTTGAGCAAGTAAAAAAATCAACAGGAGATAAATCTGAAGCATCTATAGGAGATCATGTAACTCAAGATTTGCCTCCAATAGATCTAAGAAGGTTAGTGGCATCAGTTGTAAAACAAGTTATTTTTCAAAAAGTAAAAATAGCAGAAAAAGAAAAGCAATTTGATCAATTTAGCGGTAAAGAAGGAACTATCGTAAGTGGAATTATAAAAAAAGTTAGTCCAAGAGGTGTATTGCTGGATGTGAATGGAGTAGAGGCATTTTTAGATAAATCTGGCATTATTTCTCACGAAACATTAAAGCAAAATGACAGAGTTAGAGCCTGTATATCAGAAGTTATAAGAAAAGACCATGGAGTACAAATTTACCTATCACGTACTTCTAATGACTTTATGGAAAAGCTATTTACTCAGGAAGTTCCTGAAATATATGATGGCATTATTAAAATAAAATCAGTATCCAGAGAGCCAGGCGCAAGAGCAAAGATAGCAGTTCAGTCAGTTGAGTCTAATCTTGACCCTGTTGGAGCATGCGTTGGTGTGAGGGGCTCTAGAGTTCAAGTTGTTATTAATGAATTAAAAGGTGAGAAGATTGATATTGTAGAATGGTCTGATGAGCCTGCTACTTTTGTAGTAAATGCCTTAACTCCAGCTACTGTCCTTAAGGTTGTAATTGATGAAGAAAGCAATAGAATAGAAACTGTTGTTTCACAAAAAGATTACAGTATAGCAATTGGTAGAAGAGGGCAAAATGCCCGTTTAGCATCTAAGCTTACAGGGTGGAAAATTGATATTCTAACAGAAGAAGAAGAGTCAAGAATTAGAAAAGAGGAAGCTGAAAAAACTTACGAGTTATTTACCAAGCATCTTAAGCTTAATGATCTTTCTGCAAGAGTATTGATTGCAGAAGGTGTATCAGAAGCAGAAGAAATAATTATGGCTGGTTCTGAAAATTTAGCTACTATTGAAGGTTTTGACATAAAAAAAGCTGAAGTGTTGATAGAAAATGCAGAAAAATTTTCTAAATCTAAAACATACATAAAATTAAAATGGGAAAAGCTTGACTTAGCTGATGAGTTATTAAATGTAAAAAATATTACACCTGCTATAGCTGTTAATCTTAAGCAAAATAACATCGTTAAAATTGATGATTTGGCTGACTTATCGCGTGATGAATTTAAAGATATTGTTTCTCAAGATATAATCAATAATGATAAAAAAATTGATGAATTAATAATGAGTGCAAGAAATATAGCATTTAACAAATAAAGAGTAAAATTAATGTCTGATAATAAATATGGTAATAATAAAAACAAACCTAATGTGGTGGTTGTTACCAAAAAGAAGTTTAATTTTATGGATAAAGCCAAAAATGCTTTGCCCGTTAATAAAAATGCAGCTGAAGAAGCCAAAGAACAGCAAGTTATTACACATCAAACATTTGATAATTCTGCTCGTCAAAGCAAATCAATTAGAAATCTAGATGAAAGGTCTAGTGTAATTTCTGAAAAGAAGGAAAATGAAGTAAAAAAAATAAAAAGCTTTACAAAAGGCTCTGATCATAAAAAAGAAGAAGCAAAATTTGACTTTTTTAGTGAAGAAAAAACTTCTAAAAAAGAGGAGAAAAAAACAAACAAAGCAGATTTCTTAAAAGAAATTACCATTAGATCTGATTCAAAAGAAAAAAATTTTGATCCAAAAGATTCGAGTTTATTTTTAGGAAAAGCTACAAAATATGGAGCGGAATCATCAAAAAATAAAAAAAATATATTTGATGATGAAGAAATAGAGCAAGAAAGATTAAGATCAATTGCTTCGATAAAAAGAGAAAGAGATAAATTAAAAAGAAAAAAACAAATATTAAATGGTGATGACTCAAATAAAGAAAAAAAAGCTAAAGAAGTTATTTTACCTGAAACTATAACTGTTCAAGAGCTTGCAAATAGAATGTCTGAGCCTAGTGCAAATCTAGTTAGAGAATTAATGAAAATGGGGATGATGATTACGGCAAATAAACCAATTGATGCTGATACTGCAGAGTTATTAGTGGCTGAATTTGGAATGACTGTTAAAAGAGTATCTGATTCTGACATTGAAAAAATTCTAGATGATCCAGAAAGAGAAAATAAAGATAAGTTAGTTTCAAGATCACCAGTAGTTTCGGTTATGGGGCATGTTGATCATGGAAAAACATCATTATTAGACGCATTAAGAGAAACAAATATAGTAGCTAAAGAATCTGGCGGTATAACTCAGCATATAGGTGCGTCCAAAATTAACTTTGCTGATAAGCATATTACATTTCTTGATACTCCTGGTCATGAAGCTTTTACTGCAATGCGTTTAAGAGGTGCTCATGCAACTGATATGGTTATTTTGGTTGTTGCAGCCGATGATGGTATTAAAGATCAAACAATTGAAGCTATAAACCATGCTAAAGCTGCAAAAATTCCAATTATAGTTGCTATAAATAAAATTGATAAAGAGGGAGCAAATCCTGATAGAATCTCAACAGATTTGTTAGAGCATGAAGTTATTTTAGAATCTATGGGAGGAGAGGTACTAAGTGTTCAGGTTTCAGCAAAAGAAAAGAAAAATCTAGATAAGCTATTAGAAGCTGTGCAGTTACAATCAGAATTTTTAGAATTAAAAGCTAATCCTGAATGTAAAGCATCAGGAGTGGTGATTGAAAGTAAAATTGATAAATCTAAGGGTGTTTTATCAACTTTGTTAGTTCAACATGGTACCTTAAATATCGGAGATATTGTAATAGCTGGGACTGGTTGGGGTAAAGCAAGAATTTTAAATGATGAAAATAAAAAACGCCTAGAGCAAATTAAGCCTTCTGAACCAGCGGAACTATTAGGTCTTAATGAGGCTCCTGCAGCTGGAGAAAAATTTTATGTTGTTGATAGTGAAAAAATAGCTCGTGACATAATAGAATATAGAGTAAATAAGCAAAAAGATAAAGAAGCAGCAAGAAAAAGTAAAAAAACATTAGAAGATATTTTTGCTGGCATGACTAATGACTCAAAAAAGAAATTAAGCATAATAGTTAAGGCTGATGTTAATGGTTCTGTAGAAGCTATTAATAACTCAATTGAAAAGCTTGCAAATGAAGAAGTTGATCTCCAAATTATTCACAGTGCAGTTGGAGGTATTACAGATTCAGATATTATTTTAGCTAAAGCATCTGATGCTATAATTATTGGTTTTAATGTAAGAATATCAACGACTAATGAAAATGAAGCAAAAGAAGTAGATATTAGATATTATTCTATAATTTACGATTTAGTAGATGATATAAAGCTTGCAGTAAAAGGAATGCTTAAACCTGTTATAAAAGAGGTTCAAAATGGCAAGGGAGAAATCAGAAAAGTTTTTGATTTATCAAAATATGGTAAGATTGCTGGATGTTACGTAAATTCTGGCCTTGTTAAAAGAGCTTCAAGATGTAGGGTAATCAGGGATTCGGTAGTTATTTCTGATAGTGCTATTAAAGCATTAAAACATTTTAAAGATGATGTTAAAGAAGTAAAAAATGGATCTGAATGTGGTATTAGTTTTGAAAATACTACAGATTTTCTAGCAGGAGATAAATTAGAGTTCTTTGAGTTAGTTGAAGAAGCAAAATAATTAAAATGATTAATAAAGCTCCAACTTCACGTCAGTTAAAAATAGCTGAAAATCTAAAAAGAATCATAGCAAATCAATTTATAATAGATAAAATTCAAAATAATCTTATAGGAGAAATGCATATTACTGTATCAATGGTAAAAATGAGCTCTGATTTAAAGATTGCTAAAATCTATATTATTCCCGATTGTAAAGAAGGTGATTTAGATCAAGTAATAAAATTATTAAATGAATATTCTCACATTTTTAAAAAATCTATAGCTAGCAAAACTAACTTAAAATACATACCAAATCTAAAATTTTTTTATGATGATGTTTTTAAGCAAGTAAATAATGTTGAAAATATTTTAGCAAATCTAGATAATGAATAATTTAGCTATAATATTAGTAAATCCTCAATTAGGAGATAATATTGGAGCTATTGCAAGAATAATGGCTAATTTTGATCATGATGATTTAAGGATAGTTAATCCACGAGATGGTTGGCCAAACCGCAAGGCAGAAATTGTTGCAGCAGATGGTTTAGAGGTAATAAAAAAGGCTAAAATTTATGAAAAATTAACTGATGCCATAGCTGACATTGATAATTTATATGCAGCATCAGCAAGAGTAAGAAAAATGCATAAAGAGCATTATAACATTGCAGAGCATATCACAGAAGTTAAAGATAATATTTCGATGCTTACAGAACAAAAACTTGGTGTTATGTTTGGATCAGAAAGATGTGGATTGTTAAATGATGAGATAATTTATGCCAAAAAAATTATAACTATTGCTACTTCTAAAGAGACCCCAGTGTTAAATTTATCCCATGCAGCTGGATTGATTTGTTATGAATATTTTAACATTCAAAATAAAGTTAAAATTAATAGTAAATATAAAAAGAAATCCTTGAATAAAATAGAGTTAAATTATTTTTTAGATGATTTAAAATCTAAATTAGAAGAAACAGATTTTTTTAAAAATGATGCTAGAAAAAATAAGATGTTTCAGGCTATTTCAAATATATATACCAGAAATAATTTAAGTGGTCAGGAAGTTAAGACTTTAATAGGAATAACTAAAGAATTATATTATTTTAAATCTCAAGGAAAGCCTAAAAAACTTAAGTAATTTAAATTGACAATAAGATAATAATTTGTAATATCACTGCCTTACTAATGATAAAATATGACAAAAAGAGTACAAGCAAAACATAAAATTTCTAGAAGATTAGGGGTAAACTTATGGGGTTCTCATAAATTTAAACAAGATAGATCCTACCCACCAGGTGAACATGGTCCGTTAAATGCATCTAGAAGAAAAACTGATTATGGCCTGCACTTGAATGCGAAACAGCAGTTAAAAGGATATTACGCTAATATATCTGAAAAAAAATTTAGAAAAATATATAAAGAAGCAAAAAGATTAAAAGGAGACACTAGTGAAAATATCATAGCTTTATTAGAATCTCGTCTTGATAGTATAATCTACAGAGCAAATTTTGTTCCTACAATGTTTGCTGCTAGGCAATTTATCAATCATAAACATATTGAAGTTAACGGTAAAGTAGTAAATATATCAAGCTATCAAATAAAAATTGGTGATGTTATCTCAATTAAAAATGCTTCAAAAGAGCTGTTAATTATATTAGAAACTATTCAGAAAAAAGAAAGAGACATACCTGATTATATTGAGGTTGATTACAAGCAAAAATCAGTGAAATTGCTTTCATTACCTTCATTATCTGATGTTCCATATCCATCTATAATGCAGCCAAATCTAGTTGTAGAATATTACAGCGCATAATTCGAAATTTACTAAACAAAAGATTGGTTAAGAAAATATTTTTATATTTTAAAATTTTTCTGATATCAAATATTAATGACAATTATACTTTGTTGTTAGCAGCGTGAATTACGTGCCGATGCTGCTGCAAAAGCTGCCCTTTCTGCATGTGTTATGGCGCATTGTTCTGCTCTGGAGGTAATAGGTAATAAATCACCACCCTCCTCACGATCACAAGGCTGAAAATGTGGTGGAAGCGGCTTTAGACCATGTGGATTTAACACCATTGGCGGCAATACATCATGAGGATTATTAGGAGGCTGATCCTGATCCTGATAAGGGAATTCTTCCATTAAAATAGATCCTTTGTTTTTTTGTGATGATATATCTTCCTTAGGTGAAAGTGGTCCTGGTCTTCTTAATGGCAGTAATGGATTGTTTTGAGCTGTTGTAGAAGGTTCAGAAGGTTCAGAAGGTAATTGAGTTTCTGGCTGCTCTCCATGTTGAGCAAAAAATGTGACAATAGTTATTTCTTTGCTAGGTACTCCTCTTTCTTTTAATGCTTTACTTTCATGAAATGGTGTGATTTCAGTTAAAAAGCCTTGAAAATCATGTGCTTCTAAATTTCTTCTTCCAATGCATCTTAAAACTTCTTTTCGGAGTGAGAATAGGCATCCATCATTACTTAAAAATAATTTTAAATCCTTAGGGGAAAATGCGCTATCACCATCATAACTACAACTTATGTTCATAATATTGGGTTTATGAACTTCAAGCTCTTTTATTAATTTTTTATCGCCATTTATTAAAGCTATGCAACACGTGAAATGTAATTCAGTTTCACTTATTTGACTGAGGTTATTTGAATAAATACCATCTTGTAAGGCTTTTTCATATGTTTCGTATTCTTTTTTATATTTTTTTAATCTTTCAATATTCATTTTATTTATTTCAGAGACTTGTTCACTAGCACTTGGTTTAGCTTCAAAAATGGCGTATGCAGCTTTGATGTTTTTATTATCAAGTGCTATATCTAAAGCTGTATTACCATTTTTATCTTTAATTTTTATTAGTTTATTTTCTCTATCTAGCTCTAAAAGTTTTTGAATTCCTTCTATGTTGTTATTTTTTACAGCTACGTGCAAAGCTGTCTCCCCATTTGAATTTTTAGCGTCTAAAATATTATTGTCTATATCATACAATTCTTGAATTTTGCCTGTTAAGTTAGATTTTACTATCTCATGTAAGAGGGTATCATCACTTTGTG
>CBFHSE010000028.1:0-20621 GCA_965658435.1 Rickettsiales bacterium
ATCCTCTGCTTGTCTGCTGTAATAGCTGTTTACAGATTCAACTATTTTCATAGGATTTTCATCAATATATTTAGCAAAATCATCTGAAGTTGAAATGAAGAAATATTTAGTAATAAAAATATTTAATGTTACAGAAAGAAAAACTGATACGAATAAGAATTTTAGCATTTTTTCAGGTGAATTATTTTTTTTATTAGAAAATTTTAATGACATATTTAAAAAAAAATTTAAGGTTTGAATTGTTTTTAAAACATAATTAAAGAAAAATTTATGTCAAAAATAAAATTACAATTTTTTTGTAGTAATTGCAACAGTCATTTTAATAAATGGCATGGCCAGTGCCCTGATTGTCAAAGTTGGGATTGCATAAAACAATTAGACAGCAATATAGAGGTTGCTAATTTTCATAATAAAAAAATTCAAAATAACTCCAACCTCATATCAGTTGAAAAAATAGGAGAAAAAGTAAAAAACTATCAAAGAATTAAAACAAATTATGAAGAGCTAGACCAAACATTTGGAGGAGGAATAGTAAATGGCTCTGTTATATTAATAGGAGGTGACCCTGGAGTTGGAAAATCCACACTTATATTACAAATATTAAACCAAATAGCTAGCGATACAGAACCTTGCTTATATATTTCAGGCGAAGAATCAGACGAACAAATAAATCTTCGCGCTAAAAGGCTAGATACAAACAACCCAAATATATTAGTATCTACAGAAAATAATGTTATTAGCATCGCAAATTATATTAAAAATGCAGAAATAAAACCAAAATTAGTAATTATAGATTCTATCCAAACAAGCTATATAGAAGATTTAGGAGCAGTTCCAGGCAGCGTAACTCAAGTTAGAAACTCAGTTCTTGAATTTACATCTCTTGCTAAAAAAAATAATATCACCTTAATTTTAATAGGTCATGTTACTAAAGAGGGTCAATTAGCAGGTCCAAAATTAATAGAACATATGGTAGATGTAGTTTTATATTTTGAAGGTGACAAATCAAATAATTTAAGAATATTACGCTCCCATAAAAATCGTTATGGCGCTACTAATGAATTAGCAATATTTGAAATGGAGGAAAAAGGACTAAAAGAAATCACCAACCCGTCCGAAATATTCTTAGAGGAATATAATGCAAACGAACCTGCATGCTGCATCTTTGCTTTAAATGAAGGATCAAGAACTATTCTGATTGAATTACAATCCTTAATTTCACCATCATATATGGCAAGCCCCAGAAGAGCAGTTAATGGCTGGGATCAAAATAGATTAGCCATAATATTAGCTGTTCTCGCTAGTAAATGTAACCTAAATTTCAATCAATTAGAAGTTTATTTTAACGTAATAGGAGGATTAAAAATATCTGAACCATCCGCAGATTTAGCAGCAGCTGCAAGCCTAATATCAGCCTTGAAGAAAAAACCATTACCAGAATATAGTGTTATTTTTGGAGAAATAGGATTATCCGGCGAAGTAAGAAATAGCGGAAAAACACAACAAAGGCTTGATGAAGCTGAAAAACTAGGCTTTAAAATTGCAATAATTCCCAAACAAAGAAATAAAAATAAAATTAAAACAAAATTAAAATTAATAGAAATAGATCATATTACTAAATTACTAGAAATCATCTCATAAACTCCAAATATGACTGACATTATAATTCACATTATTAAAGCATTAAACGATAATTACATTTACATAATAACTTGTAATAAAACCAATATTTCTGCAGTTATTGACCCCGGCTCAAGCAAAGAAGTAATAGAATTTGCCAAGAAAAACTCCTTAAATATTAAATATATATTAAACACCCATCATCATTACGACCATATTAATGGCAATAATGAGATTAAAGCAAAATATAATTGCAAAATCATTGCTTATCGGCATGAAAACAAAATCCCTAATATTGACATTACAGTTAATGAAAACGAGATCATATTAATTGGCGCTATTGAGTTTCAAATAATTCATTTACCTGGCCATACTAATAATCATATTGCCTATTATTCAGCAAAAAATAATGTAATTTTTAGCGGTGACGTACTATTTTCATCAGGTTGCGGTAGAATATTTGAAGGAACATATGAGGAAATGTTTAGTTCCTTAGAAAAAATAAAAAATTTACCATCTGATACCCAAATTTATGCTAGCCATGAATATACTAAAAAAAACATAGAATTTGCCTTAACCCTAGAGCCAAATAATCAAAAACTACAAGAAAAATATTCCATCTGCAAAAAACTCTTAACAAAAAACACCCCTACTTTACCAACAAAATTAGCAGACGAACTAAATACCAATCCTTTTTTAAGAACATTAAGCAAAGAATTAAGGTCTAGCATCGGCAAAAATTCAGATTCCTATAATATAGAAATATTTAGAAAAATTAGGGAATTAAAAGATAATTTTTAAGCAATTATTGCTTAATTAATTAGAAAATGATATTTTTAAAAAATATATAGAATTTAAAAATGACAGAAAAAGCATTATATGCAGGAACATTTGATCCCATAACAAATGGGCATTTAGACATAATAAAAAGAGCGAAATTAATTTTTCCTGATTTAACAATTGCAGTTGCTAATAATAAAAATAAAAATCCATTATTTACTGCAAATGAAAGAGTGGATCTTATAAAAAAAACCCTGATTAGTAATCCAGAATTAGCAAATATTGAAGTAATAGATTTTAATGGCTTGTTAGTTGATTTAGCTAAAGAAAAAAACATTAAGATTTTAATTAGAGGCTTAAGGGCAGTTTCAGATTTTGAATATGAGTTTCAAATGTCATGTATGAATTCTAAGTTATCTCCTAATATTCAAACTATCTTTCTACCAGCTTCAGAAAATGCACATTTTATTTCTTCAAGATTTGTAAAACAAATAGCAAGCTTCCATGGTGATATCTCAGATTTAGTTCCAAATGCAATATTAACGGAACTAAAAAATAAATATTAATCACTCCACTGTTACTGATTTAGCTAAATTTCTTGGTTGATCCACATCAGTTCCTTTACATACAGCAACATGATAAGCAAGTAAATGGGCTGGTAAACAATATAAAATCGGGGCAATAAAACTATCTGAGTCACTAACAGGAACTATATGCTCTGCAATATGGGTAAATTTTTCAACTACCTCATCATTAGTAATAATTATAATTTTGCCACCTCTTGCCTTAACTTCTTCTAAATTATGGATTGTTTTATCAATCAATTTATCATTTGGCACCAAAGCAACAATAAATAAATTCTCATCAATAAGGGCAATTGGTCCATGCTTTAATTCCCCAGCAGGAATAGCCTCTGCATGAATATAAGAAATTTCTTTTAACTTTAAAGCAGCTTCACATGCAAGACCATAAGCAACACCTCTGCCAAGATAAATAATATTTGGTATAGATTTCAAATTAGAAGCTATTTTTGCAATATTATGCTCTTTTTTTATCACATTATGCATTAATTGGGGTAATCTTCTAAGTGACTTACATAAAGAAAATTTTTCATCTGCCGTAATATGATTTTGAGAAAATGCCGTTTCAATTGCAAGCAAGGATAATATTAATAATTGAGCTGTAAATGCTTTAGTTGAAGCAACCCCAATTTCTGGCCCAGCAATAATATCAATTACATAATCTGCTAAATTAGCCATTGAGCTATGTTTCACATTAGTAATTAATAATGTCTTCAAGCCTTCATCCTTAACCATCTTAAGTGCTTGCAAACTATCTGCTGTTTCACCTGATTGCGAAATAAACACAACCAATCTTTTCTCTGGAAAATGTTTTTGATATAAAAATTCGGAAGCAATTTCAACCTTACAACTAATGTTGGCAATATTTTCAAACCATGTTTTTGCAATTAAAGCAGCATAATAAGAACTACCACAAGCAACAAAAGTAACTCTCTCTAATTTTTTAAAATCAATATCAGCATCCTTAAATAAAATTTCATTAGTTTCCCTATTACAATAGCTATTTAATATGTCAGTTATAACATTAGGTTGTTCATTAATCTCCTTATGCATAAAATGCCTATATCCCGACTTACCTGTTACAGTTTGTGAAAAATTAATATTTTTGAACTCTCTGTAAATATTCTTTAAATTAGCATCATATATTGAAACATTATCTTTAGATAATATAACAATATCACCATCATCAAGATAACAAATTGATTTAGCATCATTTATAACTGCGTAAGCATCACTAGATAAAATACTACCCCTGTCAGTATTTGCTACCAAAAGAGGTGATCCTTTTTTTGCAGCATAAATATGATCTTGATGATCAACATGAATAATTGCAATAGCATATGAACCCTCTAAGATCTTAACAAGTTCCTTTATTGATAATAATATATCTGAATATTTTTTATAAAGATCATCTAGTAAATATGGAATAACTTCAGTATCAGTTTCAGTTATAAAATTATACCCCTTACCTTCTAAAAATTCCTTTAAAGATCTATAATTTTCAATTATGCCATTATGAACAACGGCAAATTTTTCATATTTATGTGGATGGGCATTAATCTCGCTAGGTTTACCATGCGTAGCCCATCTTGTATGAGCAATACCTATATTTGCAGCTAAATCTAATTTAGATAATCTAGATTCTAGCTCAGCAACTTTTCCTATTGACTTGCATGATTCTAATTTATTATTTTTGATAACCGCGATCCCAGATGAATCATAACCTCTATATTCTAGTTTTTTCAAACCTAAAACAAGCTCTGATGTAATATCTTCACTAGAATTAAAACCAAATATTCCGCACATAAGCAATAATTTTAATCTAATCATCCACAATAATCATAGCTCTTCAAGCTTTTTTTATAAAAAGAATAAAGATAAAGAGTTAAACTACTTGTTTTTCAGCATTAAAATTGACTATAATTATTTGCTTAATATATTAAAGCAATAATTTTCATTGATACATAAATGCAATTTAAAATTGACAGAAATATCTTATTAAAATCCCTATCTCATATACAAGGAATAGTAGAAAGAAGAAACACTATACCCATCCTATCAAATGTTAAGATAGAAGCAAAAGCTAATATAATAACACTAACAGCTACAGATATGGATGTTTCACTTTCAGAAACAATAAATACAGATATTCAAAAAGAAGGTGTCATTACAGTTCCAGCTCATACATTTCATGACATAGTAAGAAAACTACCAGATAATGCTGAGATATTATGTGAATTTGCCATTACAGAAAATGACCAAAATGTTTTAAAAATCAGCTCAAAAAACTGTAATTTTACTCTACCTGTAATTGACGCAGGAGATTTTCCTGAAATTGAAGCAGAAAACATAACTAGTAATTTTAAGATTAGCAAAAAAGATTTACTAAAACTTCTAGATAAAGCAAAATTTGCTATTTCTACTGAAGAAACAAGATATTACCTAAATGGAATTTACCTACATGATACAGAAAATAATGGTAAAAATGTATTAAGAGCCGTTGCAACTGATGGGCATCGTTTAGCCAGAATTGAAGTAGATCTTCCTGAAGGAGCTAAAAACATTCCGAATATTATAATTCCTAGAAAAACAATCCTAGAAATAAAAAAGATAATTGATGAAGAAAATGAGCAAAGCGAAGCTAATATTTTTATTTCTAACTCAAAAATAAAAATTGAATATGAAAATTCTACCTTAATATCAAAATTAATAGATGGAAATTTTCCTGATTATTCAAGAGTAATCCCTAGCAATAATAATTTAATTTTAAAAACAAAAGTAAAACCATTAACTACTGCTATTGATAGAGTATCAACTATATCTTCAGATAAAGGAAAAGGTATAAAATTAAGCTTAAATAAAAATAAATTAACACTTTCATCAGATAATCAAGAAACTGGATATGCTCAAGAAGAGCTTAATGTAGAATATAATGAAAATAATATTGAAACTGGTTTTAACTCAAAATATTTATTAGAGCTAACCTCAGTAATAGATGGGGAAATGGCAGAATTTCATTTTGCTAGTAGTTCAGGACCAACAATTGTTAAAGACGCATCAGATCCTTCTCTCCTTTATGTAATAATGCCAATGCGCATTTAAATTAGCAAATGAGAAAATTAGTTGAGGAAAATCTTTCTAAAACATTTATAGAAAATCTAAAAATCACTAATTTTAGAAATATAAATTGCAAAAACTATAATTTCTCAAGAAATCTTATTGCCTTTATTGGTAAAAATGGAGCAGGAAAAACAAACATATTAGAAACTATTTCATTAGCATCCCCAGGAAGAGGAATCAGAAACGCCAAAATAGAAGAACTCGAAAACTTTAATAATAAAAGCTATTTTCAAGGATTTAATATTAGAATTAATTTTTCTATAGAAAATAGAAATTTATTATTTGAAACCTTTAAAGAATCAAATGATTCAAACCGCAAAATTAATATTAATAATGAAAAAATATTACAGACTAAATTAAGTAAATATATAAATATAATTTGGCTAACACCCCTGCTTGATTCAATATTTGTTGAAAGCAAGTCAGAACGCCGCAAGTTTTTTGATCGCATATGCTTTAATTTATTCCCTGAGCATCTAAAGAATCTGCAAAGATATGAACATTACCAACGCGAAAGATTAAAAATTATACAAAATACCAACATTAATAATAATTGGCTTGATGTTATTGAGAAATATTTATCAGAATTAAACTCAGCAATATCCTCAGTAAGAGTACAAACCATAAAATATTTAAATGCAGAACTTGAAAAATTAGCTGATTTTTACCCCAAAGCATTTCTATATTTTGAAGGTATATTTGAAAATATGTATATTAATAATAAAAGCTCCAAAGAAATAGAAGAAGAGTCATTAAAACTACTAAAAAATTCAAGAAAAGAAGATTTTCTTAAAAAACAAACATTAATTGGTATTCATAAAACTGATTTTATTTGTGTATATTCAAAAAAGAACATGCCAGCAAAAATATGTTCAACAGGAGAACAAAAATCACTTTTATTGTCAATAGTAATGTCAGAAGCTAATTTACTAAGCAAAAACAACAATCAAACACCAATTTTACTTATTGATGAAATATTAAGCCATCTTGATGAACATAATGCAAAATTATTCCTAAATGACTTAATAAACATGAATATTAACTGCTTTATTACCAGCACTAATAAAGAATTTTTAGAAAAATTTAAGGATATAGAAATAATTGAAATATAGTTAGTTATTTTTTAAAACTCTTACCATGTCATTAATAGATTCAGCTTTAATAGGCCCTCTAAAATGAGCAACTATATTATTATTAACATCTAACAAAAATGATTCTGGAACTCCCATTAATTTAAATTGTTTTTTTGAATCACCAGACTTATCAATAAGCAAAATATCATAAGGATTACCTTGCTTAAATAGCCACATTTTTGCAGATTTATAAGAATCTCTCCAAATAACACCTAATAATTCTATATCTTTACTATCCTGCAATTTCATAAGTTCTTTATGATCTATCAAACAAGTTGAACACCATGAAGCAAAAAAATTAATTAATTTGAAATCCTTATGAAAATTCTCCAACTGCAAAACATTAAAAATTTCTTCATTATCGGCATATTTATATTCAAATTCAGGTACCTTCATACCTAATAAAGCACCCAATTTATTATTATTAATTAAATATTTATCTAAAAATAAATTTTTAAACATTGCAAAAAGCAATATTAAAAAGATTGATAAAGTTAGAAATTTTTGTAATCTAGATTCCATATTTATTTAACTATTCTGCTTTGATTTTATGATGAAAAATTGAAAAAGCAAAATAAAAGCACCAAGCCATAATAAATTTATGAATGGATTATAAATAAAACGTATTTTTACAGTATCGTTATTTATTATCTGACCAATAACTAGATAATAATCAGTTAATTCCTCGCGATGAATTACAACTTCGCTAGTCATATTATTTCCAGGAAAATAAATCCTCTTTTCTGGATTAAGTATGATATTTTTATTATTAATAAATAATCTGAAATCTGTTTTAACAGCATAGAAATTTTCTTTTTTCTCCTGTTTTATTGCTAAAAACTGAAGATTTATATTTTTATAATTTTTAATTTCAGATAACATAATATTATCTTCAATTTCATATTTAAAAATATTATTGAGCAATAAACCAAGCATAAAAACTGCAAAACCTAAATGAGCAATTAACATATTTAACTTAGACTTCATATTACCAGTTAGGCAAATAGCTAATACAGAATAAAAGGAATAAATAGCTAAAAATAATGATAAAATAAGCAAGAAAGATTTTATAATATCTAAAGTGAAAACAAACATTATTATTAATGATAAAGAAATTATCACACTAAAAAAAACAATAGAATTTTTCCTATTAATCTTAAAAAGCAGCAAGCTTAGCATTGATAATATCAAAATAACTATAGGAGATAGAGACTCATTAAAAAATCCTTCACCAATATAAAGATTCTCACTAAATAAATTATTTAAAAATATTGGGTATAAAGTACCAAATATAACAACAATTAAACTAGCAATAACTAAGAAATTATTAATAAATAACAAACCAACATGGTTTAATGTAAAATTATATTTAGGGTTTTTATCTTTTTTAAAAGCAGCAATATAAAATGTAACTATTAAAAAAAAGAGCAAAATTAAAAGCAAACAAATACCTCGCATTGGATCACTAGCAAAACTATGTACAGAAACCAAAACACCAGAACGCACCATGAAAAAACTAGCTAAAATTGCTAAAAAACAGCTAGATGCGGTATAAAATATCCAATTTTCAAATTTATTTTCATAATTATTAGCTAAATAAATATGAAATAACATCAAATTAAATAACCAAATTATCAAAGCTAAATTCTCAACAGGATCCCAAAACCAATAGCCACCCCAACCAAGCTCTCTATAAGCCCACCAGGATCCAAGAATTATCCCTAATGTTAAAAAGAAAAAGGAAGATTTAAGCAAATTATATAAATAAGACCAATCATCCTTAACAGAGTACTTTAATCTTAATGCTAATATATAAGAATAAATTACAGCAATGACAACATATCCAAGATATAAAATTGGTGGATGAATAATTAAAGCAAAATCCTGCAATACAGGATTTAAACCTAAACCATTATCAATATTTAACTCATTTAAACTAAATGGATTAGAGAAACAAAATAAGAAAAGTAAAAAAATCAAATTTATTAATGCTGAAAAAAATGAAGAAAAAGAAATTAATGAAATTTTTACTAATTTATTAAGAGTAAAAAGAAAAATAAGTGAATGTAATAAAATAAACAGCAATAAAGAACCCTCATGATTACCCCATACTCCAGCTAATTTATAAAATAGAGGCTTATTAATATCAGAGTTTAAATAAACATTTAACAAAGAAAAATCTGAATTAATATAGGCAAAAACTAATGCCAAAAAAGCAGTAAGATTAGATATAAATAAGGCAAATTTAAAATAAAAATTCTCTTTCCTTGAAAAATTTTTATTAAAGCTTCTTATCATCAAGCTAAAAGCGATAATTATCGCCATTATTAGTGAAAAATTACCTAAAAAATAAAACATATTCTACTTTAAGATAGGAGGTTTGTAATTTTCATCATGTTTTGCAAATATTCTTTTTGCTTTAAATAAATCTTCCTCAATTTTACCCTCTAAAACAACACCCTGACCATCTCTAAATAAATCAGGAAGTAAACCATAATAAGAAACTCTAATTTCATTAGTAAAATCAGTTATAATAAAATTAACTTCTCCATTATCCTTAATCTCAATGGAATTTTTTTTAACAACACCCCCTAATCTAAATTCAGATATTAAATTATTTTTAAAATATTCAGAAGGAGTCTTATAATAAGAGACTGAATCTTTAAAATTTTTAAGTAAAATTAAAGTAAAACCAGCTATAATAAGAGAAAAAATTATTAAATTTTGTAATCTATTTTTTGCTTTTTTTTGCATTTGAATTTTTTTTAAACTCCCTAAAAGTTAATAAAAATAAAGAAGAAAGCATTAAAAGAGCAAATAAATAGGCACAAATAACATATATAGTATAATCCATTAAAACCTTAATTTTTAAACATAAATTACAGTAAAAATAATAAAATTAACAGTAAAAGATTCAAAAACATAAAAATGGTGGGCGGTAGTGGATTCGAACCACCGACCCCTACGATGTCAACGTAATGCTCTAGACCAACTGAGCTAACCGCCCGAATATTTTTTTTCTAAATTAATATTATTTATTGTTATTTGAAAGCAAGAATTTATAATATCTGGCAAAATTTAAAAATAATGAAAGCAAAAATTCACGTTACTCTTAAAAATGGCGTTCTAGATCCACAAGGAGATGCCATTAAAAATTCTCTTGCTAATCTTGGCTTAAACCAAATAGATTCTGTAACACAAGGTAAATATTTTGAAATTAACATAGCTGAAAATGATATTGAAAAAGCTAAAATAATAATAGAAAAAGCCTGCCAAGAAATTCTAAGCAACCCAGTAATAGAAAATTATAATTACGAAATAATATCCTAAATGAAAGCAGCAATAGTTACATTTCCAGGCTCAAATTGCGATAGAGACATGCATCAAGCATTATCCAAATTCACTAATAATCTTCATAAAATATGGCATAAAGACACCTCATTACCAAATAACCTAGACTTAATAGCAATTCCTGGCGGCTTTTCATATGGTGACTACTTAAGATGCGGAGCAATAGCGGCTCACTCTCCTATCATGCAAGAAATTAAAAAATTTGCAGATAAAGGAGGTTATATTATTGGCATATGCAATGGTTTTCAAATTCTTAGTGAAGCAAATTTAGTTCCAGGAACATTACTACGTAATAAAAATTTAAAATTCATATCAAAAAATTTAGAACTAGAAGTAATTAATAAAAACTCTAAATTTACTAACAAAGTAAATAATAATATCAATATACCAATTGCACATCATGATGGAAATTTTTTCTGTGATGAAGATATCCTAAAATCATTAGAAGATAATAATCAAATTGCATTTAAATATAAAAATAACCCTAATGGCTCAATTGCTAATATTGCTGGCATATTAAATAAAAACAAAAATATTTTAGCAATGATGCCACATCCTGAAAGAGCAGTAGATAGCATATGTTTTGGTTCGGATGGCAGCTCAATCTTTGAATCAATAATATCATAATAATAAGCAGCTGTAGCTCAACTGGATAGAGCATCACTTTCCGGAGGTGGAGGTTGGGAGTTCAAGTCTCTCCAGCTGCACCATTTTTAATTGGGGAATCGTCTAGCGGTAGGACTACGGACTCTGACTCCGTAAACCTAGGTTCGAATCCTAGTTCCCCAGCCATTCACTAAAAAATTTCTAAGCAGTATATTTCTTACTATGATTTTTATAGTTTTTTTCAATATGCTCAATCATCAGTCCAGCAACATTAATTTTAGTTGCCTTCTCAATACCCTCAATACCAGGAGAAGAATTAACCTCTAAAACCAAAAGACCTCTATTAGATCTTAAAATATCAATACCAGCTACATCCATACCCATTACTTTTGCTGTTTTAATTGCCATAGCTATTTCTGTTGGTGTAATTCTTACCTCTTTAACATCAGCTCCTAAATGATAATTAGCTCTATACTCACCTTACTTAGCTATTCTTTCCATTGATGCTACAACTTTATTACCTACTACAAAACATCTAAGATCATGGCCAGATGACTCTTTTATAAATTCTTGTACAATAACATTAGCATTTAATTGCTTAAAAGCAGAAATAACACTTTTAGCCGCGCTATTAGTTTAAGCTAACACAACACCATTACCTTCAGTACCCTCAACTAATTTTATAATTAATGGCGCACCACCCAAGGATTTAATAATGGCATCAGTTGATGTAGGAGAATTAGCAATGCCTGTGGAAGGCATAAAATTATCATTTTTAGCAAGAATTTGAAGAGATCTAAGCTTATCACGCGCCCTTTATACAGCCAAAGAATTATTTAAGGAGTAAACACCTAACATTTCAAATTGCCTTAATATAGCTGTACCAAAAAATGTAATCTCAGGTTCAATTCTTGGTATAACAGCATCCAAACCTTTTATAGCTTTACCACTATAATCATAAATTACAGGAGTTTTATTTGTAATATTTACAAAGCATTTTGTTAGATTAATTATACTAAACTTATGACCTCTGCTCTCAGCTTCTTCCTTTAATCTTTTGTGAGAATATAATCCCTTTGCCGATACTAATAAACCTATCTTCATAAAAATAACTTAAAAATAAATCTCATTTAAATATAATAATTTAATTGAAAAGATATTTTTTAATAATGAACAATAAAAAAAAATTTATAGCAATAACAGATGACACAAAAATTATGCGTTGCAGAATTTTAATTCAATTAATTGAGCTTGCAAATGCAACACCAATAATCATCCCCAGATACCTAAAAAAAGAAAAAAACAAAGAAAATATTCAAGCTCATTTAAAAAAAATGAGCAGAAAAATTAACAATATGTGATGCAATAATTCTACCCGGCAATAAAAATGATATTAACCCTCAATTATATAAAGCAAAAAACATTCATCCCAAAACAGAAAAAAAATTGTCAAAAAACAAATTAAATGTCAGAGAAGAAACAGAAATTTATATGGTTAATCATGCCTTAAAAAACAAAAAGCCCTTACTTGGTATATGCGGAGGAATGCAAATAGCAAATATTGCCCTGGTAGGAAGCTTAATTCAACATATTCCTGACATTATAACAAATGATGCAAACACTACAAAACATTCTGATAAATCAATAAAAAAACTTACAAAAACAGAGCTAAAAATTTTCGAAGAAAATTTCAAAGAAATAATAAATAATAAACAAAAAAACCCCTTTACAGGAACACATTCAGTAATAATTAAAGAAAATAGCTTTCTTGATAAAATATATAAAAAGCTAAATATATTAGATAAAGATATAAAGGAACTAAGCATCCATCACCAATGTTGTCTCAAAGAAAATTTATCACCAGAGCTTAAAATATCGGCTATTTCAAAAGATGGCATAATAGAAGCTGCAGAACATAAAAAACATCTAAAATTTATCTTAACTCAATTTCATCCTGAATGTAACTCAAGCGGTATAGCATTAGAGCTAGCAAAGTTTTTAATAAATAATTAACGTTGAAAAGAATCTTTAACTCCACTTAATGTTTTTATCTCCTTAATTTTTTTATAAGGGTTTTTAGGGGGATCAAGTAATTTGCGTAATAATTTATTAAGAGATTTTCTTCTTTTTCTTTCAACAATTTTAGATTTTTCAAAAAACAATGCTAAATGATCATCCTCTTTTACATTATTTTCTAAAAATTTCTCTTTCTTCTCTTTAAGTAATTTATCTTGAATTTGTTTATTATGATTATAAATGATTTCATCAATAAATTCATGAGAATTTTCATGATATTTACCAGAGTTATTTTTAAGATCCTCAACAGATTCCTGACTAATATTAACTTCATTAATAACATTATTCACAATATAAGCCTTATCCTGCTCTTCTAAAAGATCTTTTTTATTATATCCATTAATAATTCTATCCTCACTCATAATATAACCTAAATATAACTATAAATATATTATAGCATATTTTTTGCTAGCAACATAATAATATTTCACTAAATTTTAAATTATTACGTGTTTTCCAATGAAATTTTAGTTTAATTTCTAGCTTAATTAAAAAGACTCATATGTATAAGCGCCAAAAATATTTCTCTTTTCAATCCACCCCTCATATTTATCAACTTTAATATTACACCAAATACTTCTACAAGATTTTATTTTACCCCTAACATTCTTTTGTAATCTAAATATGACCAATCCTATACGTGGATTTCTATATAAATTTGCATTATTTTTAGTGACTGTGAAATAACGTGAACCTCCAACTAATGATTTATGTAACCAACCAGTTTGTAATTCATGGTCCCTCACCTTATACCAATTATCAAATTTATCGATAACTTCTAAAGCTAAATTCTCTGAAATATATACCCATTTTACAGGAAAATTAGTACCTGGACCTGTCCTAACATTTGCTTCACTAACTTTTAAGGAAACAAATTTAGGTAATATATCATTTGCAAATGCTATATTTGCAAAAAAACATAATATTATAATTAACCTAACCAGCATTTTTATTAAGAAAATTAATTACTTTTTTCATTTGCGAAACATTAATTTCATCAAGCACCATATTATTATCACATGATATTATATAATCTATAATTGATGCTATATTTTTAACTTCTATTTTATTGTAAAAATCATCTCCAGCCCTAAAATTACAATTATTATGAAAATTACTGTTCACCATACCAGGATTTATAATGGTTACTGGCACAGCATCAGAACTTAACTCTGCCCGCATTGACTGAGCAAAACCATTTAGAGCAAATTTACAAGCTGAATAAATTGACGATTTTTTAACTCCTTTTTTACCAGCTTCAGATCCAATAATTATTAATCTAGCATTATCTCTCTTTCTAAAAAGAGGTAATAACTTTTTAAATAAAATAATCTGATTAATAACATTAACATTGAATAAATCTAATATTTGTTGATCACTAAATTGCTCTAATTCAGTAAAAACACCAAAACCAGCATTTAAAATAAATATATCAATATCTTTGTGCCTATTAGCAAGATCATTAGAGATATTTTGCACTTGCTTTATATTTGCAAGATCACATTTAAAATCTATAAAATTTTCATGGGTAATATTATTATGCCTTGATATACCAATAACATGATAATTATTTTGCGCTAAAAAATAATCAGTAATAGCTTTTCCTATTCCTTTAGAACTACCTGTGACTAATATTTTCATTTAACTATATTGTTTGCTTACAAGAAAAAATAAGATCCTTAGATACAAAGTTATTTAATTTCTTCATGATAAAAGCTTCCATATTTTTTTCAAGATCTTCATTGTAAGATATTAATTTACCTCTATTTGTAAGTAAATTATTAAATAATTTTTCTTTTGGATATAAATTATAAATTTTAGTAAAAACATCTTTAGGAAAACGTAATTGTCCTACACTAATTGAATGTAATTTTCTTAAATCAAGGTTAGAAAAAATTTTACTAATTAATTCTTCATATATTTTATTAAATTCAGGATGATACATTAATGGATCTAACCTAACGCCAACATTCCAACCAGAAGCAGCAAGCAAATGTAAAGCTTTAATTCTTGAGTTAACCGGAGGTACTTTATGTTCAATTAATTTTGATATTTCTTCTGGAGTAAATGAAAAGGCAATAATTGCATTTTCAATAGGCTCGCTTTCCAAAAATAGATTAATATTAACTGATTTAGTTCTAAATTCTAAATATGAATTATTTAATTTCCGGAATATTGGCAGAAACTCCCTGGCAAAATTTGTAACATTCTCTAGAGCCAAAGAGTCACAATCATAACCAGAAAAAAAATATCTTTTATTATTATCATTTGATAAATAATTTATTTCAGCAATGAAATCTTCATAATTTACAAATAATATATAATGAGCTGAATTATATAAACCCTGTAAAAAACAATATCTACAATCATATAAACAATTCAACATATGAGAGAAATAGTAATTTTCAGATCCACCAATACCAAAACCTTCAGGTGTAGGCAATAGCTTTTTACCATTTTTTTTGGCAATAATTAAAGTTTTAGATTGTTTGCTTAGTCTAAATGACTGGTTATTTAAATTAAATATCTCGCCATAATGATTACATATCACTTTTTCTGCATTATTATATTTTGCAATAAGCTGCTTAGTTCTAGGATGATCTAAAACATTTTTTTCGATAAATATTTTTTTAAACATCAGAAATCAATTTAGTTAACTCATTTTTACTAACTAATTTTTCTAATAATAAGAATGTTTTAATATCAGAATTTGCCTCTAACTTTAATAAAAATTTGGCTAATTTTTTCTTTTCACTATGGCTAAAATGAAATTTATCATTAATTTTATGGTAATAATTTGATAGCACAAATTCAGCGTAATAATCATTAAAGAAAATTTTGATATCCATTAAAAAATTTATAATTTCATGAGCTTTATCATTGATTAAACCAGATAATGACTCTTTTTTAAAATTAGCTATATCTGAGCTAGAATTATCTGATATTATTTTCAAAATAAATATTTGTTCATAATTAACAAATTTAAAAGAAGACATAAAGAAATCATAAGCTTCCATATCCATTATTTTACAATCTTCATAATCACCAGGTTCAATTATAGTCATTAATTCCGCAACATTAAAATTATTATCAACTATATTTGCTGGATAATATTGTTTTTTGTAAAATTTATGAGTTACCTTATTTATTAAAAAAACACTAGATTTCTTATAATCTTTTGCCCCTGCTATACCAATATTTACTAATATTGATTGCTTATCTATAATTTTTGCCCCTGCTAAATATGCAACTGCATAAGACATATTACAATAACTAGAACCGCTAATTACCACATATAAATCCTTTTCTTTATTAACATAAACATCAAATTTGGTAATTTGCGAAATTTTTGTGAGCTTATTTTTATCAAAGATAAAATATAATTCTGCCTTATAGGCAGCAAAAATAAATAATTTTACGTCTAATTTCTCTATCATAAATAATTTGACTTTAATATCTTAAGCTGTAAAAATATTAATAATGACTAAAAAGATATTTTTATCAAACATTTCAAATTTTTTTTGCGTTTGTTGTAGCTGCTAAGCTACTTTTTTATCTTCTTTTAAACCTCCTTTTCACATATAACAACAATTTAAGCAAGAAAATGTCATATTCAGCAACAAAAAAAATATTATTTACAATTATAATAACAAGCAATCTAAGCAACTGCTCAGATAGCAAAACATCAAAATATAGCAATCTTCCAATAGATTATTATTATAACTACTCTAACCCCGAAATATACAAACCAAAAAAAACAATAAAGAAGAAACCTAAAGCTATGGGATATGGCAAATTTGGTAGAGGAGATTCAGGTTACATAAAAAATGGAAATTATAATAATTCTAGATATTACAAATATTAATTTTTATTATAACTCCATATAACGGTGTGAAAATTTTTTAACTAAACTCACATCATGTGATATAAACATATAAGATAATTGATATTTACGCTGTAATCTCAATAATAACATTATTATCTCTTTCTGACTAAATTTATCAAGAGATGCTGTAGGCTCATCTAATATTATGAATTTAGGCATTAATATTAAAGATCTTGCAATTGCAAGCTTCTGCCTTTCGCCTCCAGACATTTGAACTGGATATCTATTTAAAAACTCATCTCCAAGTCCAACTTCCTTTAAAACTTTATTAATGAGCAAACTACCCTTCTTAATTTTATGAGCATTTAAACCTTCATATAAAATATTAAATATTTTCATTTTAGGATTAAGAGAAGCATAAGGGTCTTGATAAATGATTTGCAAATCTCTTCTTAAAAATTTCATAGATTTATAATCTAAATCAGAAATTAATAAATTATTATACCATATCTTACCAGAGCAATTTTGCAGGCGTAAAATAGATCTAGCTAAACTAGATTTACCAGAGCCACTTTTTCCAAAAACTCCAAGAGTTTCTCCTTTATTGATATAAAAAGACAAATTATCAATAACAATGTTATTATTATGTGAAAAAAAACCTTTCGACTCATATTTTACACTAAGATTTTCAACCTTAAAAACTTCTTCATTTATTGCATTAGGCTTTGAAATTTGAAGATCATTTGCTTCAATTAGCTTTTTTATTTTGATATTGTCAATTTTTTTTAATTTATTAAACTTATCAACATCAGCTAGAACAGAACCCTTATCCATTAAGATTATGCGCGAGTTAAATTTTTTTGCCAACTCCAGATCATGTGTCACAAAAATAATAGCAACATTATATTTAACCCTTAAAACATCCAATAATTTAATTATAAGTTTCTGGCTACCTTCATCTAAAGCAGTAGTAACCTCATCAGCAATAATTAATTTAGGCTTTAAAATTGCAGCAATTGCAATATTTAATCTTTGTCTCTGACCACCAGATAATTGATGAGGAAAAATTTTGGATTTATCCTGCAGAAATATTTCTAGCCCTACATCTTTCATAATCTGAGCAATTTGCTTTTCACAATTAACATCAGAAATATTATGTATTAAAAACATTTCTTTTAATTGTTTTAAAATATCATGAGATGGATTAAGAGATAAAAAAGGATCTTGAAAAACCATACTAATCTCTTTACCTCTAATATTCCTTAGATTTTTTTCTGATATATTGAGAAGGTTTTTTCCCTCATATTCAATTAAGGAGTTTAGTTGATACGAAAAAACTTTACGATCATTCAAATTTAATATAGATCGTACCAAAAGAGATTTACCAGAACCACTCTTACCAATAATAGTAACATGCTGAGATTCTTTTAATGAAAAACTAACATTATTTACTAAAATCTTATTTTTATATTTTAAAACTAAGTTATTAATTTTAAGCATTATTCAAAAATAGTAAAATAACATTAAAATTAATTAAAATAGTTAGAGAATATCTAAGATTTTTAAATATTAACAAACATAAAAATGGTAATATAAAAAATAAGAAACTGAGATTCCCTAAGCCAGTTATAGCTCCTGTAATAGCAAGAATTTTAACAAATAAAAAACTCTCTGCAGAAAATTTACCTCTATCACTATATCTCATAAAATCAAAAGATTGCTTTTTATCTCTAAATAAAAATATTAAAGCCCTTGCAAAAACCCCATATAAAACAAATAAAATAATTACGAATAAAGAATTAAAAATATCATTATTTATTAAAACATCTCTAATTATCGCAAAGAAAAACATGCAAGTAAGAAATATAGAGATATTTTTTTGTTCATTAAAATATATTATTAACCAAATTACAGCACATATAATTATAGCTGAATTAAGTAAATATATATCAGAAAAACCATAAAGAAGAAAATTAATCATTAAATAAATAAATATTAATAACTCTGTAACAAAATATATATTTTTATAACCATATTTTGCCTTACAATATCTACATCTACCCTTAAATAAAAATACAGAAATCAGGGATATATAATCAATAAATTTTAAATCATGTAAACAGTTAGGACAATATGGCTTTTTTCCAAACCAAGGCTGACCATTAGGTATCCTGTAAACAGCCATTGTTGCAAAACTTCCATATCCCAAGGCAAATATTGCAGGAATTACATAGCTAAATAAAGTAAAAAAAATATCCATAAAACTTGTTATTTAAAGAGTAAGATTATATTAATCTATCAAAAGGGCAATTAAATGAAGGAAATTTTTTTCAATAAATATTATATTTTAATCATCAGCTTTATAATAATTTCATGTTCTTCTAACAAACAGAAATTAGTTAAAAGAAAACCATCAAAAAACATCATAATGCTCGAGAAAATAAAAGATAAAAATTTTGCTAGTAACATCCAAGAAAACCAAATTCCAATTACAAAACCTCAATATGCACAACAAAATAACCAAAACAACAAAAAATCATTTTATCAAACTTTATTCACAAACAAAAAAAACCTTATAATTAAAGATGAAATTGCGAATAATAACATTAAAAACTTAAAAAAAACAATCAAACAAAAAGCAAAAAAAGAAAATTTTAAAGAGAATATAGTTAAAAATAATAATTACTTTTTTGTCCAAGTAGGAGCATATTCTGTTCAAGATAATGCCAATAAAACACTTTTAAAGCTTCAGCAAAAATATAGTAAAATTCAAACTGAAAAATCACTTAAAAACAGCCAAGAATTAACCAAAATTAAAATTGGCCCCTTAACATCATTAGTTGAAGCAGAAGAAGTGAAAAAACAACTATCAAATGAAGGCTTTAATAAAACTATTATTATTCATAATAAATAATTATGAGATATTTAATATTTTTAATAATTAACATTCTATCTTCATGCTATATTGGAGAGAAATATGAAAATATTCCCTATCCAAATCAAAGATATCTAGATTATAATATTAATCTTGAACAAGAAGATATAAAATCAATGAATGGTTTATATAAATACAGAAATAATTATCAATTAAATGAGATAGAAGCAGAAGAACAACAAAATTACTCTCCAGGTAACAACATTACTCAACCTCAACAATATCCAGATCAATTTATCGAATCTCCAATTATTAATGAAGAAAATCTTAGAGAATACCCCATATATGAAAATAATGAAGAAGTTGAAAACCCTCAAGATTATAATGATAACAACATAGATTATAGTTTAGAACCAATAGATAATTACTATATGAATCAGAATTATCTTAATCAATCTATTTTACCATATAACTCAAACAACTCAAATAATTACTTTCCACCAAAATATCATAAACAATATCCATATAATGCTAAAAAAGCTGAATCTTTTAAAAAATATAATAATATGCAACAATATTTGAAAGAAAAAAGATTTCTAAAACAAGATATAACAAGCAATTTAGAAAAATTCCCTGAAATAAATCAAAATAAA
>CBFHSE010000029.1:0-19898 GCA_965658435.1 Rickettsiales bacterium
TGGAGTGTTTTCAGATAGAGGATTTTGTTTTATGTTATTATCACTATCTTTAGGAATGTCTTTATTATTATCGAGGTCATTTAAAATAGAGCCAAGAGATGAATCGCTAATATCTAATTTAGTATCTTTATCTAAGTTATTATTTAATAGGTTGTTAATTTTTGAATCAATAATATTCGTATTATTACTATCTTTAAATATTTCGCTAGTGCCGTAATCTTCTTCTTCTTCTTCTTCTTCTTCTTCTTCTTCTTCTTCTTCTTCTTCTTCTTCTTCTTCTTCTTCTTCTAGTTGGTTTATATCAGCATGAATATCTGAATTATCAATGGAAATATCATCTTGATTTGATTCATCATCCAAATTTTCAGAATTATCATCATCTTCTAAGGGTTCATTATTTTCTTCTACAGGATTATCCTCAGCTTGATATTTTTTTAAGTTAAAATCCTCAGCTAATCTATCAACTAAATGCTGTGTTGATACAATATTATTTTGGCTTGATAGAACGGAATTAGCAAAATGGATAAGATTAACTAATCCAGCTGGATTTAAAATAAAGATTTCTGATTGCTGAGCCTTCTCAAAGAAGGCGGGGTTTATTTGATAAAGATAATCTATATATTCGCCAGATGGTATATATATGCATGTATATAGTTTTTCTATTCTCAATAGATCACCTGATTCATTTAATATATCAATTATTTTTTCTTTATTATCACTGGCATTAATGGAAGAGATGCGTTTTTCAAATAATATTTTTAATTCTGATTTTAACTGTTCACTAGGTGCATTTAGGACATGTTTTTGTTCTAAAAGAAAGTCAGAAAATCTAGCATCGATAAGATATGCTATATTGTTTCCTGATGAAATTATAACATAGTCGATTTTATCATTATTTTCTGATCTATATTTGATATATATGTCAGGGTTATTATTCAAATTGAGGGAAGATGTGATTTGTTTGATTGAGATATTATTTGCAATTTTCCCATCAATAACAAATTGTAACTGTTTAAAATCTATGGGTTGATCTAATATTTTAAATTGAGTTGCTTGATATTCAGAGATTTTTTTTACGAATTTTTCAGGATCAAAATTGCTATCAAGTTTTTTTTCTTCAATAGATTCTAAATTATTTTTTATCTCTGAAACTTCATTAAGCAATGAATTGTTTTCAGATTTAATAATATCATTTTCTGCTAATATCTCTTCATGTTTAAAGTTAAGCTGATCTATTTGATCTTTATATTGATTAATTTCATTCAAATATTTTTCTTGTACTTCAGTGATTTGACTTTCTCCCTCTTTAAAGGCATGACGGTATATTTTATCTCTTTCACTATCAAAGGCTGATATTTTATTTTGTAATTGAGTTAGTTGAGTTTGATGCTCATGAAGTAATTGTTGGTCATCATGTAATCTTTGCTCATAATCATCTTTTATTTTTTTTTGCTCAATCTGTAAATCATATGATTTTAATTGGTATTTTCTTAAAGAAAATCCAGTTATTAAAACCCCAATAAAGCTTATTGCAGAAAAGATAGATAGTAATATTGTCATCACTTAATTATTGCAAAAATTTCAATATATTCTATTTAGACTTATAGTTTTAATAATTTTAAAATAAACAATTTACTTTAAGTTTTTTTAGAAAATCAAATCAAATGTCAAATTACAGTAACTTATATTATTTAGTTCTTGCTGCAGGCAAAGGAACAAGGATGAAATCCAAAAAACCAAAAGTTTTACAAAAAATATTTAATACTCCGATGCTTAAATTATTGATTGATGAAATATTAAATAATCAGCAAGAATTAGCTATAATAACTGAAGAAAAATCAGATGAACTTAGGGGTATTTTTAAAGAACAAAGAAAAATAAATTTCATTACGCAAAAAGATAGATTAGGTACAGCTCATGCAGTTAAAATTGCCCTTACAGCACTAAATTCTAAGTTAAGTGGAAAGATATTGCTTGTTCTTTATGGAGACACGCCATTTATAAGTAAAAATACTATTAATAAATTAGCTGGGCAAATAGAAAATGGAAGTGATGTTGCCGTTGCTGCATTTGAAAAAGATTCAGAAAATCAATATGGAAAATTAATTATAAATAAAGATAAATTAGAAAAAATAGTTGAATTTAATGATGCATCTGAAAGGGAGAAAAAAATTAAGTTATGTAACTCAGGTATTATTGCAATTAATTTTACAGCGCTCCATCTTATTGATAAAATTAGCAATAATAACAAAAAGAAGGAATATTACTTAACCGATCTAATTAACCTTGCCTCAGAAAATAAATATCAAGTTACATATTCGATAATTGATGAACAAGAAGTTCAGGGAATAAATGACAAAACAGATTTGGCAAATGCAAATAAATATTATTTTGAAAAACAAAGAAAAAAAGCTCTTGAAGCGGGTGTTACTATAATTGATCCTGATTCAGTTTATTTATCACATCAGGTAGAATTTGGCCAAGATGTTACAATTGAACCAAATGTTGTCATTTCTGGTAAAGTTAAGATTTCAGATAATTGTCAAATTAAGTCCTTTTCATATTTAGAAGATTGCCATATTGGTTCAAATAACATCATAGGTCCTTTTGCAAGAATAAGGCCGGACACCAAAACTGAGCATGATGTTAAAATTGGTAATTTTGTAGAAATTAAAAATGCAAAAATTAAAAATGACTCCAAAATAAATCATTTAAGTTATATAGGAGATGCTCACATAGGGGAAAATGTTAATATAGGCGCAGGTACTATAACATGTAATTATGATGGTTTTCAAAAATATCAAACTAAAGTTGAATCAGGTGTTTTTATAGGATCCAACACTGCTTTAATTGCTCCAATTACAATAGCTTCCAATTCAATTATTGCTGCAGGAAGCACTATAACGCGTGACAATAAGGAGGATTCAATTACAATTGCCAGAGCAAAGCAACAAGAGTTAGAAGGTGCGGCAACAAAATTCAGAAATAAACAGAAAAAAAATTAATGTATTTTTAGCAAACCCTAGAGGGTTTTGTGCGGGAGTTGAAAGAGCGATCTCAATAGTTGATATGGCTCTGAAAAAATATGGTAGTCCTATCTATATCAAACATGAGATTGTTCATAATAAATATGTTGTAGATTATTTAAAAAAAAAGGGAGCAATTTTTGTTGATAGCATAAATGATGTTCCGATTGGAAGCTATGTGATCTATAGTGCGCATGGAGTTTCAAGAAAAGTTGAAAATTCATCAAAAGCAAAAAATCTCAAAGTTTTTGATGCTACATGCCCTTTAGTTAAGAAAATTCATAATCAAATTATAAAATTAGATCAAGAGCAAAAGCAAATCATTCTGATAGGGCATTCAGGTCATCCTGAGGTTGAGGGAACTAGTGGTAGAATTGATTCAGAAGTACTGTTGGTGGAAAATAAAGAAGATGCTTTAAATTTGCAGGTAAAAGACCCTGATAATTTATCTTACACTACTCAAACAACATTAAGTGTTGATGATACAAAAGAGATTGTTGATATTCTAAAATCAAGGTTCCCAAATATTATTGAACCAAAAAGTGATAATATTTGTTATGCGACACAAAATCGTCAAGATGCTGTAAAAAAATTAGTAAAAAAAATAGATCTTTTATTAGTAATAGGTTCCATAAATAGCTCAAACTCAAACCGCCTTAAGGATATAGGAGTTAATAATAATATCGAGTCATATCTCATTTTAACAAAAGATGATATCAGGGGGTCATGGTTAAAAAACAAAAAAAATATAGCTATAACTGCTGGAGCATCCGCTCCAGAAATTTTAGTTAGAGAAGTAATTGCTTTTTTAGAAACAAATTATAATATTCAAATTCATAATGAATCTGGTATAACAGAAAATATAATGTTTAACCTACCTAAAGAGTTACGAGATGAAAATTAGATATTTTTTAGCAATTTTTATAATAATTAGTAATATGGCAAAAGCAGAAATAAATAAAGAAAATATGTTAATATTAGAGCTTAAAGATGGTTCAGTTAAAATTGAGCTATTTCCAGAAATTGCTCCAAATCATGTTGCGAGAATTAAAGAGTTAAGTAAGGAGGGGTTTTATGACGGAATTGTTTTTCATAGAGTTATTGCTGGGTTTATGGCACAAACTGGTGATCCAACTGGAACAGGCAGGGGTGGTAGCGGTAAAAATTTAGAAGCAGAATTTTCTTCCATTAAGCATGAAAGAGGAATATTATCTATGGCAAGAGCAATGGATCCGAATTCTGCAGATAGCCAGTTTTTTATTATGTTAGAAGATTCACCTCATCTTGATGGTCAATATACAGTGTTTGGAAAAGTAATTTCTGGTATGGAATATGTTGATAATATCAAAAAAGGAGATATAGCTAATAATGGTTCTGTTAACAATCCTGACAAAATTATTTCATTAAAGCTTGCAAGTGAATAAACTAGATATAATAGCAAATTATTCGTTTGAAATACAAATATTTGCAATAATATTTGCAACCCTTATTGGAAATTTGTTTTTTGCAAAAACATTAAAAATTCTTTCAAATAAAACAAAATCTAGTAAATCAATTTGGGATGATTCAGTAATTTATGGTCTTAATAAGCCAGGTAAAATAATTATTTTAGTTTTTGGTTTTAGCTTTGCTCTACAAGTTTTTAGTAATAATTATGGTTTAAACATCAAAGATACTCTTAATAGCATAAGAGTAATTGCTATTATTTTTGCAATTACCTTATTTATTTTGAGGTTATTAAAGAAATCTGAGGAAACATATTTAAAAGAAAATAAGTTAGATAATGAAAAATTAACTACTATAAATGCAATTTTAAAATTGCTAAAAATTAGTGTGGTAATTACTTCATCATTAATATTAATGCAAACATTAGGAATTAATATTAGTGGTATATTAGCCTTTGGTGGAGTTAGTGGTATTGCTGTTGGTTTTGCTGCAAAGGATTTATTATCTAATTTCTTTGGAGCTATGATGATATATCTTGATAAACCTTTCAGAATAGGGGATTGGATAAGCTCACCAGATAAAGAGATAGAGGGTACAGTTGAAGCCATAGGTTGGAGGCAAACCAGAATTAGAAAATTTGATAAAAGACCAATCTATGTACCAAATTCAATATTTTCAACAATAACAGTTGAAAACCCTTCCCGAATGACTAATAGAAGAATTTATGAGACTATTGGTGTTCGTTATAGTGATTTTAAAAATGTAAAAAAAATTATTAAAGATATTGAAAGTTATATTTCAAATCATCAAGAGGTTGATAAGGAAAAAACTATAATTGTAAAATTTAATAAATTTGCAGATTCTAGTTTAGATATAATGGTTTATTTTTTAACAATAGAAACAAATTGGGTTAAGTTTCACCATATAAAGCAAGAAATGCTTTTGAAAATTGGTGAAATAATTGAGACTAATAAATCCTCTATTGCTTTTCCAACTATTGCTATTGAATCTGATAAAAAATCCTAAAATTAAATAAAACTAAGAGCGTATTATTTAGTAAATATAAACATCTATTAGATAATTATATTCTTCTTTTTCATTATTTGATATTAATTGCTTAATTAATTAACTATTCAAATAGTTATAAAGAAAATATTGAAATCAATTTAATAAATCATTCTAAAGAGGGGGTATTTTAGATATATTAATGTGATAACAATGATGATAGAGTAAGAATTAGAAAAAAAATGGGCTTAAAAATATTAAGCCCATTTAATTTTAATAAATATAAATTTATTTTTTTATTAGAATATATATCTAACTTTTAAACCATATGCTTTAGATTCTGAATCGTAACTTGATCTTGTATTATCAGATGTTTGTAATTTATCATCAATCTCTTGCATTTCATATGCAAGGTTAAGAAGTAGGTTAGAGTTTAAAACGTAGTTTATGCCAGCCGATAATGTTAACTCATTACCACCTTTTATACTAGCTCTAGTTCCTTTAACAAGTTTATTAGCTCCTAGATTTATTGATGTGTTATCAAATATACGATATTGTGTTTCAATACCAAATTTATAATCCGTAGTTGAGTCTGCTGTTGTAATAGAGCCATCTGAAAGATCTTTAGTCTCGTTATTTCCTTTGAAAATAGTATCAAGGTCTAATTTATAGGTAAATTTATCAATATCTTTACCAAAAGAAAAACCAAATGCAAATTCATCATTTCCATCAGCTAAATTTCCTTTTTTGTTGGTGTCTGCATCTTCAGAATCAAATAAATCAGGAGCATAAGATAATTTTAAATCTGTATAAAATCCCTGGTCTTTTTGATCCGCAGCTCTGTAAAGAAGTGAGAATTTAGGGTTTTGAAAGCCATCAGCCTCAAGAAATGATGAAGCAGACTCTATTTTTGCTTCTCCATACAGAATCTCTGTTTTAACTGTTAGCCTATCAGTAACACCGTAGCCTATGGTCTGTTCTAAGAAATTTAATGATATATCTTGTCTGTAGTTTTGTGGGCCATCAATAGTGTAATTATTTTTGTCATAATTTCCAATTCTTGTATCAGAATAAATTTCATTCTGACTTGGCTTAAAAAATAAACTGTCAATTGCTGTTGTTGCATTTGCAGAAACGCTATATGCAGCACTTGCTGCTAAAATTGTAGAAAAAAATAATGTTTTTTTCATTATAAAACCTATAATTTAGTTATGTTTAAATCAACTAACATGCCAAAATAAAAAAACAAGCTAAAATTGAAAAATTATCATTGAGGCATATTTTCTTCCAAATTTTGTTTTATCTTTCGACCAGTTTCACTTGTAATTAAAAATTTATCAATTTCATTCATTATTTTTTTGTGATATTCAAATATTTTTTCCTTAAAAGGTAAATTTAGATGAGGATAATTTTTATCTAAGTAATCATACACTAGCCCAACAAAAATTATACCTAAAATAAGATATAATAAGAAAGAAGATCGAAATAATGTTATAAAATTAAGCATAGTTTTGTATTTTTTGTTTTTAATTACTTGATTTTAACGGTAATTATCATTTATCATTATAAAATTATATGTAAAGTTTTGATGATTCATTTAAAAGTAAATAACATAAAATTTAACGTAAGAGAATCACAATTAGAAAAGCTTTTTTATTCAATTTCTGATAGTAATATTAAAGCAGTAAGAGGCTTAGAGGAAATTTCTGATAATCTGGCTGCTCTTGATAATATTTCCTTCATGTTAAAAAGAAAAGAGATTGCTCTAAAGCTATTTTATCAAAAAATAAATTATAAAACATTATTTGATGTATTATATGATTTAATCATCATATCTGATGAAATAAAAAAATTAGATATTTCTACTCATGAACATTTTGAATATAGATTAGATCTTAATGAAATAATTGGCAAAACAAAAGAACATCATGAATTTAAAAAATTTCTTAGATATATCTTAAAAGTTAAAAATAAATATAAAAATGATTCTGAATTTATTTTATTCATTTATTATTGGAAAGATGATCTAACAAAAATTTTTAAAAAAGGACAGCAAACAAACTCAAATAATTTTGCTGATATTTTACAAAAAATAGGTTTTTACATAGATGATGTAGCTGAAATAATAGTTAAAGAATCTGGAGAAATATTCTTACAAATGTTACAAGAATTAATTAATTCTGGAGCTAAAACTGATATGTTGCTTGAATATGCAATATTAAGAGCTGATATAGAATTTGTAACTGAAATATTATCCAATAAATCTGATCCTAATATCAAAGATCACAACGGAGAAACTATGCTTGGTCTTGCAGTTGATAGAGGTGATGCAATAATATTAGAAACGTTACTTAATTATAAGGCAGATATAAATTTACAAAATGTTAATGGCGAGACTGCACTTTTAAAGGCATGTAAAAAACTTGATCTTACAATAATTGAAATATTGTTAATTAATGGTGCAGATCCGAATATTCCAGATCAAACAGGTAATAAAGCAATTTTTGCAGCATTATATGGTAATAACTTTAACCTAATTAACTTTTTATTAAAATATAAAGCTGATTACAAAAAAATAAATTACCTTCTTGATCCAGTTCACAGTGAATTACGAAAAAAATATTTAGAAGTTTTTATAAAATTAACAAAAATGGGCAAAAAACAATATTTAGAAATTTTAGCAGAAAATATTGTGAGTTCCAATAAACAAAATGAATATATTGAAGAGTTTGATGTGGTTTTAAAAAGCTTAAATAACAATTATAATTATTCAGCAATAATTACACCAGATAACAAAGAAATAATACAAAAACAAGCAAAAGAAGAATTATTTCAAGAAGAGATTCAGATAAAACTGATATCTGCAATTATAAAACAGAATAATATAGATGTTTTAAATTTATTAAAAATAGGTGCAAATCCAAATATAAAAAACAAATATGAATTAAACCATTCTCATTTAATTCATTATGCAATCTGGCATGATAATTACGATATTACAAAATCTTTACTAGAATATAACACAGATGTTAATGTCCAAGATGTAAATGGAGATAGCCCAATATTTTTCGCAACATTTAAAAAAAATCAAGATATTGTAAAATTATTAATAAATTTTGGTGCTGATCCATATTTAACAAATTTCTCTGGAATATCAGCATATGATCTAGCTGTTACTAATAAAATGACAGATTTTATTAATTTAATGAAACAAGCTGCATAATTTAGCTGAATTAATATGGGTGAAGAATATATTAAAGCTTTCTATTATATTATTTGGATTTTATTTTTATCTTCATTTTTATTCTATAATGAAAAGAAAGAAATAATTAAATCAGGTAAATATTTACTAATATGGCTATTAATTTTTTCAGTAATAATAGCTATTTATAGTTATAAAGATATATTTTTAAATAATAGGGTAGTTTCTAGTTTAATACCAGGATATGGCTATAAATCTGATAATAAATTAACCTATATAAAATCTAAAGATAATCATTTCTACATTAATGCAACAGTCAATAACCAAAATATTAAATTTATGGTAGATACTGGTGCTTCTTCTATCATTCTAAATAAAAAAGACGCCGTAAAGATAGGTATTGATTTGCAAAATCTTACATATGATAGAGCATTCAGTACAGCAAATGGCGTAATTTATTGTGCAACAGTTAAATTACCATATCTTAAAATAAAAGATTTGTTACTAGAAGATATTTATGTAGCAATTAATCCTAGTGATTCAAATATTTCTTTACTTGGCATGAGTTTTTTGCAATATTTCTATAAATATGAATTTAATCAAGATTCATTGACCCTTTATTATTAATATATGAATAAAATAAATATTTACGAAGTAGAAACTACTAATCTAGGTTCAGGAGGAGATGCTATTGCTTATTTAGATGAAAAAAAAATCTATATTCCATTCGCTCTTCATAATGAAAAGGTAAAAATAAAAAAAATTATCAATAAAAGAAATAATGAAAATTATGAGTTAATTGAGGTTTTAAAAGCATCACCAGATAGAATAAAACCATTTTGCAGTAAATTTAGCGAGTGCGGTGGGTGTTCGGTACAACATTTAGAAGTTGAAAAATATAAGAAATGGAAAGAAGCAATTATTTTAGAGCCTCTAAAAAAAGGCAAGTCAAATTGCAAATTTAACTCTTTGCAAATTATCAATAAGGGTAGTAGAAGAAGAATATCGATTTCTTACAAAAATTTTAAAGGAAGAATAGAATTAGGTTTTTACAAAAAAAACTCTAAATTTATTGCAGATATAGATCACTGCCCTTTATTAACGGAAAAATTAAATTATTTGCTTAAGCCATTAAGAGAATTATTGAAAAATATAACAGATGCAGGTCAGTCAGGGCATTTTTTAATTACTGATACAGAAAATGGCATTGATATGGCATTTTGCCCGGCAAGAAAAGTAAATCTAGATTCTTTATTCGAAATATTTAGTAATTTTGCGGATAAATATGATATTGCCAGAATAACTAGGGCAGGTAAAGAGCTTATCATTTCACGTTATCACCCTTTCGTAAAATTTTTAGATTATAAAATAGCATTTCCTCCTGCAGCTTTTTTGCAGCCAAGTAAAGAAGGTGAAATTTTATTGCAAAAAACAGTAGAAGAATTTATCAGTAAATATGCAGGTAAAGCTAGGAGATTTGCCGATTTATTCTGTGGTTTAGGAACTTTTACTCTTATTCTTGCAAGAAATAGTCAGATTCTAGCATGTGATGTTTTTTCGCCATCATTAACTGAGTTAAAGAATATTGCAAATAATTCAATTAGAATTATTGAACGTAATTTAATTGATAATCCTTTGACTGAAAATGAGTTAAAACACATAGATTTATTGATTTTAGATCCTCCAAGATCTGGGGCAAAAATGCAAATTCATGAAATTGTTAAAACGAACATTGAATATGTAATCTATATTTCATGTAATCCAGCAAGCTTTTTTAGAGATTTAGAAATTTTAGAAAAAAATAACTATAATTTATTAGAGCTTAGTCCAATTGACCAATTTCCATATACAAATCATTTAGAGCTGGTAACTATTTTTCAGAAAAATCAATCTTAAGGGTTTTTAGGATTTTTTTTGTGTAATCACTTAAAATATCAATAGGAGTATTTCTAAGGATATTAAAATATTTTTTTTCATCAATTTTGATATTTTTATTATATTTTTTAGAAATTACATTTTCTATTCTTGATTTAATATCAATTAAAATCTCAGGCTTATCATCAACTAAATCTTTAATAGAATAATTTTCATTTTTATATTTTTTGTGAATAGTAATAATCTCTTTTTTCAGATCTTGAAGTAAGGATTTATCTATTTTGTTATTTTTAAATTTCTTATAAAAAAAATTTAACTGAAAGCTCATTTTATATTTCTAATATTATGATTTACTCCTATCAGCATTAGTGGATATTATTATTACTGCAATTATGATTAACATAACTATAGCAGAGCTAATAATAGCAGCAGTTTCAGCAACACTGTCAACAGCAGCCTCAGCAGCAGCCTCAGTAGGAGTAGTTTCTTGTTCTGGATTAGAAACAGTTTGAGCATTATCTGCTTCTTCTTTATGATTTTTTACATATCGCTCCTGCAATGCTGTATCAAGTTTGTCAAGTTCAGCATCTTTTCTACTTATCAATTCATTAATTTGCTCTTGGCTCAACTTATCTAAGGCAAGTTTAGCAGTAGAAATATCATCAATATTTGACGCTGCCTCTGCTAAATTTTCAGCATTTAAATGCGGAACATTGTCTCCAAGGCTTGACAGTTTATCATGCACTATTAATTCTTGTATATGATCGACATCTAATGATTTAAGTTGCTCCGGTGTAAGGTCTTTATGATCAATAGACATAAAAGGTGAAATTTCTTGCTCATCTTCTACATCTATACTTATTTTATTTATATTTGGAATTTCTCCAACTTTTGAACCCATGCTCTTTAAATGAGCAGCTGTTAGTGAAGCTATTTGATCGTCAGTTAAATATTTAACAAAATTTGTCCACTTATCAGTATCTTCAAACAAATCAAATTGTGTAGAAGTCATGTGAGGCACAGCCTTTTCTGCTCCTCCTATTTTTGTGACTTGTAATGTTAAAAAGTCATAATTCGTTGCTTCACTAATTACACCTTCTATTTTTTTAACTGACATAATTTTTTACATTAAATAATTAATTATTCTAGATTATATCATAATTTTAATATAATTACAATTACAATTATGCAAACAGTTTCACATTAAGAAAAAGCTATATTAGGTAGATATTTTATAATCTATAAATCTATTGCAAAGCAACTGCCTTTAAATTATAAAAATTTAAGAAAATATATATTAAAAAATAATCAATGTCAGTAACTCTAGAAGAATTTGTAAATACAACTTTATGTCAAATTACCAAAGGCGTAAACGAAGCTCAAAAAACATTAGATAGTAATAGTAATGAAATTTCAGGAGCAAAAATAAATCCAAGGCCTCCTTATAATTATTCAGATTCTGAATCCAATCAATTAGTAGAGTTTGACATAGCTGTAACCTGTGAATCAAGTGATCAAAAGAACATGCAGATAAAGATAGCTAATGTAATTAGATTAGGTGCTGGAAAAAATAAGACAGAATCTGAAAATTCTCATACAAGAATCAAATTTAAGGTTCCAATTAATTATGGGTATCATAAATCTGATAAAGAAGAAGGACCACCTCAACAAGATTATGCTATTAATGATGGTTTCCAGGGTTAAAATTACAATTTTGGTGGGCAATCAGGGAATCGAACCCTGGACCTGCTGATTAAGAGTCAGTTGCTCTACCATCTGAGCTAATTGCCCTGTTAATTTAATTGAATATTAAAATCATAAAGATTATTTATAATAATTCAAAAATTATTTACAGCAAATGCCTAATATAGCAATAATTATACCAGCAAGACTTGCCTCAGTTCGTTTTCCTAATAAACCTTTAGTTGATATTTTAGGTGAGAAAATGATAGTTAGAGTATGTAAACAAGCAGCAAAATCACAATATTCAGATATTTTCGTAGCTTGTTCAGAAGAAGAAACAAAAAATATAGTAGAAGAGGCGGGCTTTAAAGCTATAATGACTGACCCTAACTTACCATCTGGTACAGATAGAATATATGCAGCCTATCAACAGATAAAAAATGAAAAAAACTACGATATAATAGTAAATCTACAGGGAGATTTACCAAATATAGAGCCTGAAATTATTAATCAAACTGTAAAAATATTAGAATTAGATGCTAAAGCGGATATTGCAACTGCAGTAGTTGAGCTAGATTATGATTCCGAACTTGCAGATGACCCTAATGTTGTTAAAGCTATAGTAAATTTTAACCATAGCAAATATAATAATGTGCTTTATTTTTCTAGAGCAAAAGTGCCCCATAATACCCCAATTTTATATGAGCATTTAGGTTTATATGCATATCGTATAAAATCATTGGAAGAATTTGTGAAATTAGATGTTTCGTATTTTGAAAAATATGAAAAATTAGAGCAATTAAGAGCTTTAGAAAATGGCTTAAGAATTTCTGCTTGTTTAATAACAGATCACAAAGCACCAATAGCTATTGATACAAAATCAGATCTAGAAAGATTATTGAAGATTTTAAAAGATTAAGCTTCAGTTCTTTTTAACTTTACTAATTTAATTTTAGTAACCTGGTTTTTATATCTTTCGATAACTTCAAATTCAAAGCCATAAAAATTAAATTTTTCTCCTCTTTCAGGGATTTTTTCACATTTGCTAATTAATATTCCTGCAATTGTTGAGGCATCATCCTCTGGCAAATCTAGGTCTAAATCACGATTAATATCTCTAACATTTGTATCACCGCTAACTATATAGTTATTTTCTTTTAATTTTTTAAAATTTTGTACAGCTCCTTTATCATGCTCATCCTTTATATCTCCTACAATTTCTTCTAATATATCTTCTAAAGTTATAACACCCATAACAGAGCCGTATTCATCAACAACTATGGCAAAATGATGTCTTTTTTCCTTAAAAGCAAAAAGCTGCTCTCTTAATGTAGTGGTTTCAGGTATAAACCAAGGCTCTGTTGCGATTTTAAGAAAATTTATTTCTTTGATATTTTTAGTTGAATAGATGGTGGTTTTAAAAACATCTTTTACATGTAAAACACCAATAATATTATCTTTTTCTCCTTCCCATAAAGGTATTCTGCTATAGGGTGACTTTGAGATATTTTCTAAGATTTTTTCATTTGTGTCACTTGCATTAACCATGAGCATATTTTTTCGATGAGTCATAATATTAGCTACTTCAGTTTCTTCTAAGTCCAGAATGCTATCTAACATATCTTTATCATGTTTTACTACTCCTCCTTCTTTATAATGTAGCTCAATACTTCCTCTTAATTCTTCTATGGCAGTTATTAAGTCATTTTGTTGTGATTTTTTCTTGATACCTAAGAGGCTTAATAAATAGCTTACAATTTTTTGAATTACATAAGAAATAGGAGTCAAGATCTTAACAATAATTCTTAATATTGGTGAAAATAATAAAGAAATTTTCTCGGCATTATAGATGGCAAATGTTTTGGGTAATATTTCAGCAAAAATAACTAAACAAATAGTCATTATTATGGTGGCGTATAAAACACCAGTTTGGCCAAAAATATTTAAAAGCAATTGAGTAGTAAGAGCAGAAGCTAAAGTATTAACTAAATTATTACCTATTAAAATGGCACTTAATAAATATTCTTTATTTTCTCTTAATTTATTAACATAATTAGCTTTTTTATCTCCTTTTTGCATTAATTTATGAATTTTAGCTTTAGATAAACATGTCAAAGCTGTTTCAGAGCTAGAAAAAAAAGCAGATAAGATAATTAAAAAGAAAATAACTAGCGTTATAGCTAGTTCATTAGTAAGAAAAATATCCATTTTATTTTAATTGATTATAAATGAAGTTAGAAATTTTATCATGGCTTACATTTCTTGAGATAAAAGCCTTTCCGATACCATTCATCAAAATTAAAGTTAAGTTACCATTAATATTTTTTTTATCTTTATACATATTATTTATTAAATTTTCTGCATGCCACTCTAATTGAATATTTAGCATATTAGTTGTAATACCAAAATATTTGAAATGCTCTTCAAGTTTTTTAATTTCATCTGCTTTTAAAAAACCCATATTTTCTGAAAATTTCATAGCAAGAACTAAGCCAATAGCAACAGCTTCTCCATGTTTTAATAAATTACTATAACCAGTTTCTTTTTCTAAAGAGTGGGCAAAGCTATGCCCTAAATTTAACAATGCTCTTTGTTGATTTTCCCTTTCATCAGCTGCAACAATTCTTGCTTTAGCAAGACAGCATATTTCAATAATTTTAGAAAGAGTTTTTGGCTCTAATTTTTTAATTTTTTCCTTATTTTTTTCAAGATATGTAAAGAATTTTGGATCATCTATCAACGCATATTTAACTATTTCTGCATAGCCAGAATTAAACTCTCTCTTCGATAGGCTGTTTACAGTTAAAGGGTCGATTACAACTAATTTTGGTTGGTAAAAGCTACCAATCAAATTTTTTCCATAATTACTATTAATACCAGTTTTGCCTCCAACGCTGCTATCAACTTGAGCTAATAATGAAGTTGGTATTTGAATAAAATTAATTCCTCGCATGATAATGCTTGCAGTAAATCCAGATAAATCACCGATTACTCCTCCTCCTAATGCAATAATTGTAGAATTTCTATCTGGCTCATAACTCAAAATTTTATTACATAATTTAGTAAGATTTACAAATGATTTTAAATGTTCACCTGGCTTTAAGATTATAGGCAAGATATTATATGAGGAATTTTTTAGAGATTTTTCTATATCCTTAAGGTAAATATCAGCTACGTTTTCATCACTAATAATAAATATTTTTTTACCGATATTTAATTCCTTTAAATATTTAGATATATTTTTAATTGAATTATTTTCAATGATTATATCATATGATCTTTCTGCAAGATCTAGCTTAACTTTAGACATTTAATTTTGTAATAATTTGATTAGTAATTAGATTAATATCAGAATTATTGGTGGGTATTATGATATCTGCATCTTGGTAATATTTTTCTCTTTCATTAAAAAGTTGGGTAAGCTTATCGCTTAAATTACAGTTTTTTAAAAGCGGCCTTGCATCTGATAGTTTAACTCTGTTTGCTAAAATATTTATATCTGTTTTTAAATATATTACAACAGCATGTTTTTTTAATAAAATACGATTTTCCTTTTTGTTAAAACTACCTCCGCCGCAAGATAAGATATAATTATTATTATTGGTGCAGATATTTTTGAGATTTTTGCATTCCAATTCTCTAAAAAAATCCTCTCCGTTCTTTGCAAATATATCATTTATTTTTTGCTGCTGTTTTTTCTCAATCTCCTTATCAAGATCAAGGAAGGATTTTTTAAGTTTTTTAGCTAAAAATTCTCCAATAGTAGTTTTTCCAGAGCCCATCATGCCAATGAGAGCTATATTTTCTTTATTTTGCATAAAAAACAAAAAGTAAAAATAAAAAAAATAGAGTCGAGGCTTGAAGTCCTACACGTATTCTCATCATCTTATTGCTTTTAACATCATCATCACCTTTATGCCTTATCATATAAAATAAACCTACAAAAACAGAACATAAAGTAGCTAACATCAAAAAAATTACAATTATTCCAAACATATTTTATCTTATTAATTATATTTTACTTGAGTTTTTCTAACTTTTCAAATAATAATATTCACCTAATTAATATTTAGGTCAAATAATGGCAAGAGTAACAGTTGAAGATTGCACAAAAATAATCCCTAATCGCTTTGAACTTGTTGTTTTAGCAAGTAGAAGAGCCCGTGATATATCCTCTGGAGCGGAAATTAATATTGATCGAGATAACGATAAAGACGCTGTTGTAGCTCTTAGAGAGGTAGCAGATGAAAAAATATCCAAGGAATATTTATTAGAAGAAGTTATCTCATCATATGAATCTAATACAAAATATGTTTCTGAGCAGCACAGCGAAGATAAGTCTAAATCTGATGACTCATCTAATATAGCTAATGATCCTAAAGCAATTTTTGCAGAAGATAATCTTGAAATAGAAGATTAATCTTTTTTAAGACACAGCTTTCTTGTTATTAGTAAATTAATAATGTAAAATCACAATATAAATTGATTTTGCTTATAATCTATGTCACTAGAGCTACAGTTACTTGAAAAAATAGAAAGCTATAATCCTAACTGCGACAAGGATTTATTAAAAAAAGCTATAGAATTTTCAAAAATAGCCCATAAGGAACAAAAAAGAGCATCAGGAGAGCCATATTTTACCCACCCACTTGAAGTTGCTAATATTTTAGCTGATCTAAAATTAGATGATTCTTCAATAATCACAGGTTTACTTCATGATACGGTAGAAGATACAAATGTAACTAATGAAAAAATAAAAGAAGAATTTAACGAAGAAGTTGCAACTTTAGTTGAGGGTTTAACCAAATTAAATAAAATTAAATATCAGCCTGAAAATGTTCGTCAGGCAGAAAATTTTAGAAAATTATTATTAGCAATGTCTAAGGATATTAGAATTTTGTTAATAAAGATATGTGACAGATTGCATAATATGAGAACAATTTCTCATATAAAATCAAAATTAAAAAAAATTAAAATAGCCCAAGAAACATTAGAAATTTATGCTCCACTCACTGAAAGAATAGGTATTCATAAAATAAAAGATGAATTACAAGATTTAGCTTTTAAAGAGATAAATCCAGAGGTAAGAGAATCTTTGGTTCAAAGGTTAGAATTTTTGAAGTCGCAAATTGATGAAAATATCATTGATAAAATAATAGCAGATTTAAGAAGTGTTTTATTGGAAAGATCTATAGATTGTAAAATTTATGGTAGAACTAAAAGGCCATATTCAATATGGCAAAAAATGCAGCTCAAAAACATAAGTTTTGAACAATTATCTGATATAATGGCTTTCAGAATAATAGTTAAAAGCAAGGATGATTGTTATAAAATATTGGGAGTAATCCATGATATTTTTTCATGCATACCTGGTAGTTTTAAAGATTATATATCAACACCTAAACAAAATGGTTATCAATCTCTTCACACTAAAGTTATTGGCCCACAAAAAAGAAAGATTGAAATTCAAATTAGAACAGAAGAAATGCATAATATAGCTGAATATGGAATTGCTGCTCATTGGTCATATAAGCAGGGTGTTAACAATAAATCACAAGAGTTTAATTATCGATGGATTTCGGAGCTTCTTAATATTTTAGAATATAGTTCAGATCCTGAAGAATTTATTCAAAATACTAGACTTGAAATGTATCAGGATCAGGTTTTTTGTTTTAGTCCTAAAGGAGATTTAATAGCATTGCCTCAGGGTGCAACAATAATAGATTTTGCTTATGCTGTGCACTCAGATGTTGGTAATACCTGTATGGGAGCAAAAATAAATGGAGTAATTACACCTCTTAGAACTATTTTATCTAATGGTGATCAGGTAGAAATTATTTGTTCTAAAAATCAAAAGCCCTCTGAAACATGGGATGAATTTGTTATAACTGGTAAAGCTAAATCACAAATTAAAAAGCATATTAGATCCAAAAAAATTGAGCTTTTTAAAGAAACTGGCAAAAATATTTTACAACGCTTATTTCATGATAAAAAAGTTGAGTTAAACAATAATATTCTAAAAAAAATATTAAATATTTTTTCTAAATCATCTATTGATGAATTATATATAGCTGTTGGAGAGGGTTTGATATCTAAAGCGGACATATTCAAAGCTTGTTATCCAGATTATAAAGAAGAAACAAACAGTTTTATTAAGCTATTAAAAAGAAAGTCTTTTTCTAAAAAAGTAAAAATAGAAGCTAATGATAATAAGGCGGATATTAAAGGTGTTATATCTGGAATGCCTGTTCATTTTGCTGGCTGTTGTCACCCTGTTAAAGGAGATAAAATAATAGGAGTTGTTCATACTGGTAAAGGTATTACAGTTCATCATAATCGCTGTAGAAACATAAAAAAAACAACTAATAAAGATAATTTTATAAAATTATCCTGGAATGATGAAATAAGTAATAAATTATATATTGGGAGATTAAAAATTGTCGCTGCTAATAACTTTGGAGTTATCTCAACTATTGTAAGTAAAATTTCAAGCCAAAATATAAATATTTCTAACTTGAAGATTTTGCATAAAACAGATTCATATTATGAATTATTAGTTGATTTAGATATCGAAAATTTAAAATCTATGCAAAATTTAAAAGCGGTATTAAGAGCAATGAAAATAATATATTCAGTATCAAGAGGTTAAATGAAACAGAATCTTAGATTAGGAGTTAATATTGATCACGTAGCAACTATTAGAAACGCAAGGGGGGGTAAGCACCCATGCCCAATTAAGGCTGCATTAATAGCTCAAAATGCAGGTGCTGATGGAATTACCGCCCATTTAAGAGAAGATAGAAGGCATATATCAGATTTAGACATAAAAGAAATAAAGAAAAATATTTCAATTCCTTTAAATTTAGAAATGGCAGCAACAGATGAGATGCTAGAAATTGCTTTGAAAACAAAGCCTAATGCTGTATGTATTGTTCCTGAAAAAAGGCAAGAAATAACCACGGAAGGAGGCTTGGATCTTAAAAAAATTAGAAATTTTAATTATTATATAAAAGAATTGAGGAAAGCTGATATTAGGATATCATTATTCCTTGAGCCTGAAATAGAAATGATAAACATAGCTCATGATATTGGCGCTGATATTATAGAATTTCATACTGGTAAATATTGTAATTTAGTAGATAATAATGCAGAATTTATAAAAATTACAGATGCAGCCAAATATACAAAAAAACTGGGTATAGAAGCTCATGCAGGTCATGGCTTAGATTATAATAAGGCTAGAGAGATAGCTAAGATTCTGGAAATTAAAGAGTTAAATATAGGACATTTTCTAATAGGTGATGCAATTTTTATTGGTTTAGAAAATGCAATAAAAAAAATGAAACTAACTATAGAAGAGGTCAGGAAATGATTTATGGTATAGGCACAGATATTGTTAAAATTGCACGAATAAGAGAACTTTACGAAAATTATGATGAAAAATTCATCAATAAAATTTTATCAGCTGAAGAGCTAGATATTTTTCATGGTTTTCCTCTAAAAAGAAGAAGGATTGCTTATTTAGCAAAGAGGTTTGCAGCAAAAGAAGCTTTTGTCAAAGCGTTAGGAACTGGATTTAGAGATGATATAAATTTTACTTCAATTAGTGTTTATAATAATAAATTAGGTAGACCAAATTTAGAATTAAAAGAAAATATTAA
>CBFHSE010000030.1:0-18854 GCA_965658435.1 Rickettsiales bacterium
ATTATCTAGATATATTAGGATCAAGAGAAAAGATATTAGCAATTATCAAAGATGAATTAAAAGAAATAAAGGAAAATTTTGCTGTAGAAAGAAGAAGTAGAATTGAAGAAAGTGAATTTGAGCATGATATAGAAGATCTAATTCCTGAAGAGGACTCCGTTATAACAGTAACTATGGAGGGTTATATAAAAAGAGTTCCTCTTAGTTCATACAGGGCTCAGAAAAGAGGGGGTAAGGGAAGATCTGGCCTTAAAAAAGAGAAGGAAGAGGATATTCTTGTAGAAATGTTTGTTACATCTACACATGCTCCTGTATTATTTTTTTCAAATATTGGTCAAGTATACAGAATGAAAGCCTATAAAATACCTTTAGCTTCACCTAACTCTAAGGGGAGAGCTCTTATAAATCTGTTTCCTCTTGCCAAAGATGAAAAAATCACCACAATTATGCCTCTTCCTAAAGATGAATCTGAATGGGAGGGTAAAAATTTAGTATTTGCAACAAAATTTGGTGGTATAAGAAGAAGTGATATGGGTGATTTTAAAAATATTCAATCTAATGGTAAAATTGCAATTAGACTTGATGGAGGTGATCAATTAATATCCGTTTGTTTTGCAGATGATAATGACCATATATTATTAGCAAGTAAATCAGGTAAATCACTAAGATTCCCACTAGATGCTTTAAGAGTTATAAAAAGTAGAAAATCATCTGGTGTAAAAGGTATGAAGCTGGCAAAAAATGATGAGCTTATATCGCAAACAGTTTTAAAAGCAGCTGATTTTGATGCTGATACTAAAAAAGAATTTTTTAATATTCCTCTAGATTTAAGACAAGAAATATCTATAACTGAAGATCAATCTTTAATAGCCGATACTATAAACCAAGAAATTTTAACAAAAGAAAAATTTGTTGAAATAGCAAAGCAAGAACAGTTTATATTAAGTATTACTGAAAATGGTTTTGGAAAAAGATCTTCATCTATTGATTACAGAGTTACTAATAGAGGTGGAAGTGGTATAATTAATATAGTTACCTCACAAAGAAATGGCGGTGTTGTCGCATCATTTCCTGCATCTGATGCAGATGAGATAGTGATCATGACTAATAAAGGTAAATTAATAAGATGCAAAGTATCAGAAATTAGGGTTGCAGGAAGAAATACACAAGGAGTAACGCTTCTTAAAACAGAAAAGTCTGAGCATGTGGTATCTGTAGCTAGGGTTCCGTTATCTGATAATAATTTCGATGAAGAAGATTCTGAGATTCTAGAATCTGATGCAGTTTTAGAGGTTCATTAAACCTCTATAATGCAACCAAATTAAGTATTTTATTGATTATATCACGTGCAGATAAATTCTTAGATATAGCTTTAAAATCAAGAGTTATTCTATGAGATAAAATATTTGAGGCAATTTCCTGAATATGCGATGGTTTTACAAAATCATCGCCATATAAATATGCTAGGGACTTAGCGGCTATTAACAAAGAGGATGATGCTCTTGGCGAAGCTCCATGCATAATTAAACCATCTAAATCATTGTTATATTTTCCAGGATTTCTTGTGGCTATTACAATATTAACAATATAATCCTTTAATTTTTTATCTATATATATATTATTTACTTCATTTCTTATAGCTAATATGTCGTTAATCTTGATTTCTGGAGTAGATTCTGGGCTTAAATTTATTAAATTATTTTCAAATTGATCTAATATTTTTATTTCATTTTGATAATCAGGAAAATCAACATTTGAATATAGTAAAAATCTGTCTAACTGTGCTTCAGGGAGATTGTAAGTCCCTTCTTGTTCAATGGGGTTTTTAGTAGCTATAACAAAAAAAAGCTCTGGTAATTTATAACAATGATTTCTGACTGTTATTTGATTTTCACCCATAGCCTCCAAAAGCGCAGATTGAACCTTAGCCGGTGCTCTGTTAATCTCATCGGCTAAAATCACATTTGCAAATAGAGGACCTTTATTAAATAAAAATTCATTTTTCTCTGCTAAATATATGTCTGTACCAATAAGATCTGAGGGTAATAGGTCAGGTGTAAATTGTATTCTTTTAAATTGCGCATTAATAATATTTGCTAAACTATTTGCACTTTTGGTTTTTCCTAATCCTGGAAGTCCTTCTATAATTATATGCCCACCAGCTATTAATGAGATAAGTAGGTCTCTTACTAGATCATCTTGGCCTATAATTTGAGACTTAAGGTAGTTAAAAATATTACGAATTAAAATTTGATTTTGAGAAGTTTGGTTTTGGTCTTGGTTCTTCATTTTAAAATTTTTATAATTTTTATTATTGTATTAATTTAAATAAAATTAACAAATAAATAATTTGCTTTCCATAATATATATTATGCGACTGGTATAATATTTATATTTACAAATAAAATTCAATCTCTCTAATTATATAAAACATTTGGAAATATATATGTTTAAAACAGCAGCTTTATTTACATTTATATTATGCGTTCTGACTTTGAGTTCATGTATATCTAAGCGAACATATTTCCAGCAGCATAATTTAGCTAATAATAAGATATTTGAGTCTATATATCCTAATTTAACACCAGTTTATCATATTGAAAAGCTCTATGGTAAGCCAAATTACAAGCAAAATAACATTTGGTACTATCAATTTAGCAAATATAATCCCCACTATATGAGAAATGAGTCAATTCTTATTGCTTTGGAGTTTGAAAATAACACAATAATTAATAAAACATATAAAAACTATACTGATAGCTTTTTAGCTGAATATTAGTTACATAAATTGCGAAAATCTTCTTCACTTATAACTTTTATTCCAAGTTCCTGAGCTTTTTTTATTTTGGATCCTGATCCCTCCCCTTTAACTAAATAATCTGTATTTTTAGATATAGACCCAGAAACTTTTGCTCCATGTTTTTCTACAAGATTCTTGGCTTCTAATCGAGAGAAATCAATTAACTTACCTGTAAATACAATTGTTTTATTGTTAAGATTTGAAGGTATAACATTTAATTTATAAGCTTTTATTGTTAATTTATTTTTCAGGTTATTTATTAATTTTATATTATGTTGAATGCTAAAGTAATTAATAATCGCATCTGACAGTTTTTTTCCTATGCCATCTATATTATTTAGGCGAAAATATGAATCTGATTCAATATTATATGATTGTTGCATTTCAGTTATTAAGTTATCAATCGTTTCATAATTTCTAGCTAGAATCTTTGCATTACTAATGCCAATAAATCTTATTGAAAGAGCATAAATAAATTTTTCTAAGGTTATGTTTTTTGCATTATTTATAGATTTATAAAGTTTTGTTACAGACTTCTTGCCCCAACCATTATAATTTTCAAGCTTTAGAGCTGACTTTGATTGTCTTTCTTCTAAAGTAAAGATATCATAAAAATCTCTTACTAGATTTTTATTAAATAAAAACTCAATTTGTTTTTCATTAATCCCTTCAATATTTAATGCATTCCTGCTCACAAAATTTTGCAATTTTCCTAATATCTGTGCAGGACATGTGTATTCTGCAACACATCTAGTTATAGCTTCATCAGTTTCTTTTTTTATTTCTGAGCCACATTCGGGGCATAAGGATGGGAAAATAAAATTATTTACATTCTCCCTTTTATCTTTTAGCACGTTATTTACTTTTGGTATGACATCTCCGGCTCGTTCAATAGTAACAATATCACCTATCATAATATCCTTTCTTTTTATCTCATCCTCATTATGAAGCGATGCTCGAGAAACAATTACGCCGCCAATATTTACTGGTTCTAAGCATGCAACAGGAGTTAATGCGCCTGTTCTACCAACTTGAATAATAATATCATTAATTTTTGTAACGGATTTTTCTGCAGGAAATTTATGGGCAATTGCATAGCGTGGACTTCTGGCTACCTCGCCCAATCTATTTTGATATTTATAATCATTTATTTTATAAACAATTCCATCAATATCATATGATAAATCATAGCGATTATTTAATTGCTCATCATAATATTCTTTTAGATCATTAAAACTATTAAGAGTCTTATTATTTGGGTTAGTTGCAAATCCTAGCTTTTTAACCTTTTCTAATGCTTGCGATTGACTATTTGCAAAATTATCTGTAACCACAGCATATATGTAATAATCTAGATTTCTCTCAGCTGTTACTGAAGTATCTAATTGCCTAATTGAACCTGATGCTGCATTCCTAGGATTTGCAAATGGTTTTAAAGATTTTCCTTCTTGCAAGATATTAAGCTTAAAAAAATCTTTATGATGCATAAATATTTCTCCCCTTACCTCGAATGATTCTTTGTAATCACAATAGTTAGGTATTTTTTTTATTGCTCTAATATTTAAGGTAATATCTTCACCCTCTAAGCCATTTCCTCTGGTAATAGCCTTTGTTAATAGCCCATCTTCATATCTTGCCGCAAATGACACGCCATCAATTTTTGGTTCAATAGTTAGATCTGGAAAGTGATCTATATTTAAAAATTTTTTAGCTCTATCTATGAAGTCACTTATATCAATGAAGTTAAAACCATTTGCAAGTGATAACATAGGAGTAGAATGTTTAATTTTTGAGAAGCTTTCTTGAACAATATAGCCAACAGTTTGTGAAGGGCTATCATTAGTAATTAATTCAGGATATTTTTCTTCTAATGAATTAAGATTTTGTCTTAATCTATCATATTTAGAGTCACTAATTTCTGGATCACTATCAATATAATATTTTTTATCATGATATTTAATTTCTGATTTTATTTTATTATATTTTGTTATTATGGAATTGAAATTATTATCACTCATTTAGGATATAAAATTATTAAATAGATTTATTAATTGATTAAATAATGATGAAGTTAATATTATTATTTTATTATAATATGAGGCTAGAAAACCATCAAGTCTGAGATATGGAATTTTGCTAATATATCCTAGGCTATAATTACAAATAACAAATAATATTGTAATTGAGATTATATTACTTGCCTTATTTAAAAATGATACTTTAATTAAATTTTCTGATTTTTTTATGTTCTCAACATAACTTATTCTTGCAGCAGTTTTAGGATGAGTTGAAAAAATAGTTATATAACCATGTTCTCCTAGGAAGGATAATGCATGAGCCATATTATTTCCTCCGCATACCAATGCTGCCTGCTTATCACATCTAAATTCTGCTTTTCTATTTAAATGTAATTTTAAAAATGAAAAAACATTATTGATAATAAATCTGTTAAAAAAATTAATAAGAAAACTAGATGTTTTATATAAAAAAATAATAAATTTATTAATTACAAACCCTAAAAAAGGAATTAAATATAAAATTCTTATCAATAAATTAAAAAATATACCTAAGATTGATGCAGCAAGATTAGTAGCTTTTTGATTAGCGATCAACAAAAGTGCTGGTAAAAAATCCTTATTAACTAAGTGAGAAACCTCATGAGAAATTATGCATTTTAAAGCATCTTGAAATTCTTCTTCTGTTCTACTTAAATGTCTTATTTCAGCAATTAAACCTAATGTAAGAACTACAATTTTTTTTCTTAGAGAACCAATGGCAAAAGCATTAATATCTCTCCTAAAGGAAATCATTAAATGAATATTTTTATAGCCAAATCTTTTTTTTACATCTTCAAAATTTTCAATTGTCTCTGTAATATAAGAATATTTTTTAATATATTTTTTTGCAGGCTTTGCATCTCTTGTAAAACTGATTATTGTAAAGCCAAACATAGTATCTAATATTAAATATATTATCATGAAAAGGCTAATGACAAAGAAGGCTACAAAGCTCACATCATAAATTAGCCATTGCACAAAATTTTCATTATTTAAAATAAATAAGGGGTAAATTGAAAATATTAGTGGTAAAAAAAGAATTAGAAAATTAGTAACACATAATATATATACAATTATAAGATTAAATGGTTTTGCAAACATATAACAAAAGTTTTAATGAATAAAATAACATATTTAATAATACTAATAATCTTATCTTCATGTAGTAGTAAAGAAAAAAAATTTAATGCAAATTATCATTATAATAAAGCTCTTAAAAACATAAAATCAGGTAATTTTACCACTGCTCATGATAATCTTGATATAATTGAGATAGATCATACATATTCAAAATATGCAGTAAAATCAGAAATATTAAAAATATTTTTATATTATTTACAAAAAGAATATCAAGAAGCAATAATTGAGTCTGATAATTTTATAAAATTGAGACCAGCCAATAAATCCATAGATTACGTTCACTTTATCAAAGCTGAATCTCAATATAAAATAAGCTCTGATTATCTTAGAGAGCAAGCTAATTCGAAGCTTGCAAAGCAATATTATCAGTTAGTAATTAAAAGATTTGCAGATAGCAAATATTTTGAAGAGTCAAATAATAAAATAACAAAAATTAATGCTAGAATAGCAAATTATAATCTTGATATTGGAAGAAATAATCTATATGGGAATTACTATATATCTGCCATATTAAGGTTCCAAAATATTATTAGCAATTATAATGATACAATTTATTATGATGAAGCAATATATAGAATGATAGAAGCTTTATATGGTTTGGGTCTAAAAGATGACGCTCTTAATTATGATAAGAAAATAGAAAATAAAAAATGGCTAATAGAAAAAGAAAAATTTATAAATACTTATTTAAGCAATGATCACAAAATTACAAATTAAAAATTATGTATTATTTGATGATGTTGAAATAGACTTTAAAAATGGCTTAACTGTTTTAGGAGGAGAGACAGGCTCTGGTAAATCATTAATAATTGAGGCACTAAAAATTTTTTCAAATAAACAAAGCCTTATAAAATACCATAAATATACAGATAAAACACTAATAATAATTGCAGAATTTGATATTAAAAATAATCAGATAGTCAAGTCATATCTTAATAACTATGGTATAGAAAATGATTCAGATAAAATAATTTTAAAAAAAACTAGTTCTGATAAATCTCGAGCTAAATCATATATTAATGGAGAAATTATTAATAATAATCAATTAACTGAAATATTTGCAGAGCTAGTTGAAATACATGGACAATTTGATAATTCAAAATTATTCGAACAAAAATTACATCTTGAGTTTATAGATTCTCTAATAACAGAAAAAGCTTTTTTTAGCAATTTGTCATCAGCTTATAGAGATCTCCAAAAAAATAAGCTATTATTTAAAAATCTAAAAGATAAACAGGAGGAAATAATTAATAGAATTTCTTATCTTAGCGAAATAACAAATGATCTTGAGCAGATTGATCCAGTAAATAATTCATTTGATGAATTAATGGAAAGAAAATTACTTTTAAAAAAAGCTAGGCAATTATCAGAAATAATTACAAATATAAATAATTCATTTTCAAGTAAAAGCATTATCCAATCATCTCAATTAGATATTCAAAAAAAAATAATTAATAACATAGATAAAGATCCAGAGTTACTAAACCAAGTTCTCAATCTGATAGAAACTCAATTAGAAATTAATGATAAAATTGTAAATCTTGTAAATATTAATGATTTTGACTCAGAAGAATATGAAGAAATAGAGGCTGAATTATCAAAGTTTCAATATTTATCTAGAAAGCATAATATTCCAACAGCTAATATGAAAGAAATATATATAACAAGTAAATCTGAATTAGAAAATTTAGATAAATCTCTTAAAAATATGGATTCTCTTGATGAAATAATTAAGACTTCTCGAAGAAATTATTTAGATTATGCAGAAAAACTTCATGAAAAACGCAAGAAAATTATTAAAAAATTAGAAATAGAAATTACCCAAAATTTAAAAAATTTACATATGAATAAATCTAATTTTAAAATTGAAATATTGAAATTAGATGAAAAACAATGGCATGAAAAATCACATTATAATTACATATTTACTATACAGACAAACCCTGGGCAACCATTTAAAGAAATAGGTAAAATTGCATCTGGAGGAGAATTATCAAGATTTATGCTAAGTCTAAAATTAGCTTTGAAGCAAGAAAATAAAATATTAATATTTGATGAAATTGATACAGGCATAAGTGGTAAAGCAGCGGATTCAGTTGGTTTAATGTTAAAAAAATTAAGTGAATATAATCAAATATTATTAATAACGCATCAACCACAAGTTGCTGCAAAAAGTGACAATCACATTAAGGTGATAAAAGAACAATTTGAAAAAAATACTAAAGCAAATGTAAAAATATTAGAATTAGATGAAAAAATAACTGAGATAGCAGCTATGATATCCAATCAAAATGTAACTAATGAAGCAAAATTGGCAGCAAAAAAATTGATAGGATAAAAATTATATATTATAAAAATTATTAACCATGCGGGCGTGGCGGAATTGGTAGACGCGCAGCGTTGAGGGCGCTGTTCCTTTTAGGAGTGGAAGTTCAAATCTTCTCGTCCGCACCAAATTAATTATAAAAATGGAAGGAAAAGCATCAACTCCAATGATGCAGCAATATATTGAGCTAAAAGATAAATATAAAGATACCATATTATTTTATCGTATGGGTGATTTTTATGAAATGTTCTATGAAGATGCTACAAAAGCTGCAAAAATTTTAGATATAGCTCTTACCAAAAGAGGTAAAGATAAAGGGCAAGATATTCCCATGTGCGGTGTTCCTTTCCACGCTTATGAATCATATTTAGAAAAATTAATTAAATCTGGTCATAAGGTGGCTATATGTGAGCAATTAGAGACACCTGAAGAGGCCAAAAAAAGAGGCTATAAAGCAGTTGTAAAAAGAGATGTAGTAAGAGTCGTAACCAAAGCAACAGTTACCGAAGATAATTTATTAAAAGCAGATGAGGAAAATAATTTAATAGCGATTTCTGGTAATAAGACAGAATTAACAATTGCAATATTAGATATATCCACTGGGAAATTTACATATGAAAAAATATCTGCAAATATAATTGAAGCAAAGTTATTATCCTTATCTCCAAAAGAAATATTAATAAGTGATAAATTATTAGAAAATAATGAATTTAGATTTTTTTTTGAAGATTACCAACAAGAACTAGTAAATTTTCCAGATAGCTATTTCGCAGAAAGTAAAAATTCTTTAATAATAAAAGATTTCTATCAAATTAATAATTTGGATGCAATAGGTTCTTATTCTAAAGAAGAGGTTTCTGTAATTGGTGCGGTTATTAATTACTTAATTACAACCCAAAAAGATAATTTAACTAGATTACCCTACCCTAAATCATCTACTATTAAAAATTACCTTGAAATCGATAAAACTACTCTTAAAAGTCTCGAACTATTCCATAGTAGTAATCATAATCAAGCAACATTAATTCATTTTATTGATAAGACGAAAACAGCATCAGCGGCCAGATATTTAAGGCAAATGATAGCTAGGCCAAGTACTAATTTAAAGTTAATTAATAATAGATTAGACAAGGTAAGTTTTTTCTATAAAGACAAAGAAGAAATGAGTGGTGTTAGAGATATATTAAATCTATTTCCAGATCTCGAAAGAATTATTCAAAAATTTATTTTCAATAAAGCTAACGCCAGAGATGGTATAATGTTTGTAAATGGGATTAAGCTATTTATAGCATTATCAGTATATTTTAAAGATAATTTGAAATATAAAGATATTTTTATAGAAAATATCCAAGAATTTTCAGAATATGAAGAGTTACTCAAGCAGTTTGATATCTTCGTTGATTCCCCTCCACTATTAAACAGAGAAGGAAATTTCATAAAAGAAGGCATATCTAAAGAATTAGATTATTATCGCAATATAAAAAATAATGCAGCAGTTAAGATTGCAGCATTAGAAGAAAAATATAGAAAAGAAACTCAAATTACGAATCTAAAAATTAAAGCTACAAATATTTTAGGCTACTACATAGAAATTAACAGTAAATTTGCTGATAAAATGAAAGGAGAGATTTTTTTCCATAAACAAACATTAGCGAATAATATGCGTTATTCATCAAATGAGTTAGAAGAGATGCAGCAGGAGCTATTTAATTCAAAAAATAAAGCTATCGAAATAGAGTGTGATTTATTTGCTAATCTTAATAAAGTGATTCACAAAAATATAGAGAAAATTCAGAAATCAATCAAATCCATAATTGAATTAGATATTTTTAGTAATTTTGCCTTTATTGCTTTAGAAAATGGTTTTTCTTGTCCAATAGTTAACGAAAGCAATATTTTAGATATTGAAAATGGCTTTCATCCAATAGTTAAAAAATTTCAAGAGTCAAAAATTCAAGATTTTATTACTAATAATTGCAAATTAGATGAAGAAAACAAATTCTCTCTTATTACAGGGCCAAATATGGCTGGAAAATCAACCTATATAAGGCAAAATGCTCTAATAGTAATATTGGCTCAAATAGGTTGTTATGTTCCAGCTAAAAAAGCTAAAATAGGTATTGTAGATAAAGTTTTCTCAAGAGTTGGTGCTTCAGATGATTTATCTAAGGGAAGATCGACATTCATGGTTGAAATGATTGAAACCGCAGCAATTATTAATAATGCTACAAATAAATCATTTATTATACTTGATGAAATAGGAAGAGGAACATCTACCTATGATGGTTTATCTTTAGCATGGTCTATAACAGAGCATATTCATAATAAAATTAATGCCAGAACATTATTTGCTACTCATTATCATGAATTAACAGAGTTAAAAAATAAATTAGCAGCATTATCATGTTTTTATAGTGAGGCTATTGAAGAGGATAATAAAGTAATTTTTAAATATAAAATCATTGCAGGGGTAATAAAAAAATCATATGGTATTGCTGTTGCATCCTTAGCTGGCATGCCAAAATCAATAATTAAAAGAGCTGAAGCTATTTTAAGTCAATTAGAGCAAGATAAACCAAATAATAATTTGCCATTATTTGAGGCTCAATATGAAATGATAGAAAAAGAAATTGAAAATAATGTAACTAATTGTAATCTCAATCTATTGGATGAAATAGCTAATTTAGATTTAGATAATATGACTCCTAAAAATACTCAAGAATATTTATATGATCTTAAAAGAAAAATTACCAATAAATGAATATAAAATTTTTATTAATAAACTAGCTAATATAGCCTCAAAAATATCTTTGCAATATTTTCGAAATATTGATAATTACAATATTAAAGATGATTCCTCATTGGTTACAATAGCTGATAAAGAAGTAGAATTAGCACTTCGCAAAGAAATAAATAAGCAATATCCAGACCATAACATATTTGCTGAAGAATATGAAAACGAAGAAATAAAATCAGATTATGTTTGGTATATAGATCCAATTGATGGAACTCATGCATTTATAGCTGGAAAGCCAAGTTTTACTAATTTAATAGCGCTTTGTTACAAAAAAAAACCTATTCTATCTATTATTAATCAGCCATTTACCAATGAAAGATGGCAAGCAAGCTATGATGAGAATGCAACTCTTAACGGTAAGGTAATAAATTCTAGTAACAAGTCAGATATAGAAGGCTCTATTTTTTCCACTACATCCCCATATTTATTTTCGGATAAAGGTAAAACAATTATTGATAATATAAAAAATATATTAGCTTATCAAAAACCCGGAGGAATAAATTGTGGTGGAGATGCATATCAATATGGTCTTTTAGCTCTAGGATATATTGATTTAATTATAGAAGAAAATCTCAAGCCTTATGATTTTGTAGCATTGATACCTATTGTAAGTTCTAGTGGTGGGGTAATTACTAACTGGGAAGGTAAAGAAATTAACATTAATTCTAATAGTAACATAATAGCATCCGCATCAAAAAAATTGCATAAAAAAACACTTGATATTATCAAACAAATATAAATAATGCTATATCCTATAAAGCCGGAATAGCTCAGTTGGTAGAGCAGTCGCCTTGTAAGCGATAGGTCGGGAGTTCGAGTCTCTCTTCCGGCACCACAAATCATTATTTTTCTAATATATTTCTTGAAATTAACATAAAATTTTCTATAACAAGCACATCTGTGCCCGTAGCTCAGCTGGATAGAGCAACAGCCTTCTAAGCTGTGGGTCGGAGGTTCGAATCCTCCCGGGCACACCATTTAAACATCATGAACCTACAAATTATGAATTTGCCAATTAAGAAACTACTAATTGCATCAGGTAATTCAGGTAAGATTGAGGAGTTTAAAAATCTTCTAAAAAATATACCGGTTAATATAATATCCTTATCAGGATTAAATATTAAAGAGCCAGAAGAAAATGGCTTAAGTTTTGCAGAAAATGCAGAAATTAAAGCAAGATATTATTACGAAAATATAAATATACCCTCGCTTGCTGATGATTCAGGTTTGGCAATTGATCAGTTAGACGGAGAGCCAGGTATTTACTCTGCCAGATGGGCTGGAAAAGATAAAAACTTTACTAATGCTATAAATAAAATTGAAAAAAAATTGATAAAGAACAATATTAATTTAGATCAAGTTACAGGATCATTTTACTGTGCTCTAGCATTAATGATATCTGAGGATATAATAATACATTCATTAGGTAAGGTAAGTGGAAAAATAATTTTTCCTGGAAAAGGAGGTAATGGTTTCGGCTATGATCCAATTTTTATACCATATGGACAAACAAAAACATTCGCTGAACTAACTAAATTCGAAAAAGAAAATATATCACATAGAAAATTAGCATTAAAAAATTTGCTAGCTAAACTAACAAATTAGCTTTTAGTTATAACAAGCTGAAAAAAGAGGTCTGCACACATGATAAAACTTTTTAAGATATTTTTTTTAATATTAGTTGCTCCTCCTCATTTCTTATCTCTAGCTCTAAATATTATGTTTTTAAGCTAATATAAAAATATGCTTGCTAAAATTTAAAAATTTCTGTAAATGTTAAAAAACTCATGAATTTAATATGAATAATAGCCCAGGAAAATATAAATGGATGAGTCATTCGCATAGAGAATTATACGACGGATTATGCCATGAATTTAATTTTAAAAATCTAACTGATATAGGTAACTATTTAGGTCTAAAAAACCCTTATCACGGCGCCAAATTAATTTTTGAAGCAAAAAAACAAAATATTTATTTAAAAAAATTGCTTGAATTAAAGCAAGAAACAAACGCAGAAATTAACAGGCTTAGAGAATGTTTGCGAGAAGTTGCGGGTTTTAGAAAATCAATAGAGTCTTCCTTAGACGGCCTCAATAAATCTGTAGATACAATCAAGATCATTAAAAAGACTATGAAATTATAGTTATTTCCTATTGAAATAAATATTATTTTATTGTAAATATGTCAATGTGCCAAAATTATTTGGCAAATAACAGATAGGATCATCCTGTAATTAGTGATAATATAATGATTCTATCACAGATAACTAATAACAGGTAAATAAACAAAATGACAAATATACCATCATACTCAATAAAACAAATGCTTGAGTCAGGAGTTCACTTTGGACACAAAAAAAACAAATGGAATCCACAAATGTCTCAATTTATATATGGATCTAAAGGAGATCTTCACATTATAGACCTAACAAAAACATATAGCCTATTATCTAAGTCATTGGAAATTATAGCAAATACAGCTAAAAATAATGGTAAAATATTATTTGTTGGAACTAAAAAACAGTCATCAGCAGCAATTGCTAAATTTGCTAGTGAAGCTAAGCAACATTATGTTAACTTTAGATGGCTTGGAGGTATGTTAACAAATTGGTTTACAGTATCAGAATCAATAACAAATTTAAATAAAATTGAAGCATTACTAAATGATAATGAGTCCGATTTAACAAAAAAAGAAAAGCTAAATCTTAGCAGAAAATATGAAAAGCTTAACAGATCCCTTGGCGGTATAAGAGAGCTAAATGGTAAGCCTTCCCTATTGATAATTTTTGATACTAATAAAGAGTCAATAGCTGTAAAAGAAGCTGCTAAATTAAATATACCAATAATTGCGATAGTAGATACAAATTCATCACTTGATAACATTAATTATCCAATACCAGGTAATGATGATTCAGCTAAAGCAACATCATTCTTTTGTGAGTTATTTGCAGAAACAATCAAAAATAACAGAATTATAGAAGAAAAAGCACCTATATCAGAACAACCAGAAAAAACTGATCTTAAGAAAAGCACATCTTCTAAAAAAGATTCAAATCCTAAGAAAGAAGCTTCACTTGAAACTAGCTCTGATAGCAAAGAGAAAGAACCAAAAGCTCCAAAGAAAAAACCAAGTTCAAAAGAAGTTGTTGCAGAAAAATCATTAAAATCTGATGATAAAAAAATAACTGAAACAAAAACAAATAAACCTAAAAATTAATAAGAGGTTATAATGTCTAACGCTAAATTAATAAAAGAACTAAGAGATAAAACAGGAGCAGGAATGCTAGATTGTAAAAAAGCTCTTCAAGAAAATAACGATAATATTGAAAAAGCATCAGATTGGTTAAGAAAGAAAGGTATTTCATCTGCTGCCAAAAAAGGTGAAAGAACAGCTGCTGAAGGAGTAATTGCAATTGAAAATAACAAAAAAAACGCAAATATAATCGAACTTAATTCAGAAACAGATTTTGTTGCTAAAAATGAAAATTTTCACAAGCTTGCTAGTGATATAATCAATTCATTAAACCAAAGTGATACACAAAATATTGCTGAATTAAATACCAGTGATGGAAAATCAATTGAAAGCGAAATTACAAATGCAATAAGTATAATTGGAGAAAATATCAAGCTAAGAAGATTTTCAAGATTAAAATCATCTGGTTTTATTGCATCATATATCCATAATTCAATATCAGATAATCTGGGTAAAATAGGAGTTTTGGTATCCATAAATTGCGATATTGTGAATCCAGAAATAGAAAGATTTGCCAAAGAAATAGCCATGCATGTTGCTGCAAATAACCCTGTAGCATTAAAACCAGAAGATATTCCAGCAGAACTTGTTGATAAAGAAAAAGAAATATTTATCGATCAAGCTAAAGCATCAGGAAAACCAGAAAACATAATTGAAAAAATGGTTGAAGGTAGAATTAGAAAATATTATCAAGAAGTTGCTCTAATTGAGCAGGTATTTGTGATAGATGGTAAAACCATAATCAAAGATTTAATTTCTGAAATTAATAAGAAATATAATTGTAACTTTGAAATTGATAGTTTTATTAGATATCAAGTTGGAGAAGGTATTGAGAAAAAAGATGATAATTTTGCTGATGAAGCAAAGTCAATTGCAGCAAGTAATTAATGTTTAATATAAAAAATTGTAAAAGAATACTCCTAAAAATATCCGGTGAGGCACTGATGGGAGAAAAGCCATTTGGTCAAGATCATCAGGTTATTAATAATATTTGTAATGAGATAAAAGATTTGCATCAAAAAAACATTCAAATATGCCTAGTAGTAGGAGGAGGTAATATATTTAGAGGTATGTCTGCTAGCAAATCAGGTATGGAAAGATCAAGTGCTGATTATATGGGTATGCTTGCTACTGTAATGAATGCAATTGCTCTCCAAGATGCATTGGAAAAATTATCTGTTCCAACTAGGATTCAATCAGCAATACCTATGACTGCAATATGCGAACCTTATATTAAAAGAAAAGCATCAAGACATATGGAAAAAAACAGAATTGTAATATTTGCAGCTGGAACTGGAAATCCATTCTTTACAACTGATACTGCTGCAGCATTAAGAGCAATTGAAATGAATTGCGATTGTTTACTTAAAGCAACTCAGGTTGATGGAGTTTATGATTCTGATCCTAAAGCTAATAGTGAAGCTAAAAAATATAGCAAAATAACATATTCTGAGGTTTTATCTAAAGATTTAAAAGTAATGGATGCTTCAGCAATTTCCCTAGCTAGAGAGCATGAATTACCAATATTAGTTTATTCCATTAAACAAGAACAAGAGTTAAAAAATATATTTAACGGAAAAGGATGTTACACTATAATTAATTGAGGTAAAAATGAGCGTAGTAATTACTGAAGCAAATAATAAAATGGATAATATAATTACTAATTATCAAAAAAATATCTCCTCTGTTAGAGCTGGAAGAGCTTCCATACATTTATTGGATCAAATTAAAGCTGAGTCATATGGAAATTTATCGCCTTTGAATCAAATAGGAACGATTACAGTACAAGACTCAACTATGCTTAATGTTCAAATTTGGGATAAGGCAAATATCGAGGCTGCAGAAAAAGCTATTAGAAATTCAGACCTAGGGGTAAATCCTAATATTGATGGTAATAATATTAGGGTTCCACTACCAAAATTGAGCGAAGAAAGAAGAATTGAGCTTGTAAAGATATGTGCAAATTTTGCTGAGCAAGCAAAAATATCTATTAGAAATATCAGAAGAGATGCTATAGATGATTTAAAAAAACAAGAGAAAACAAGTGAAATATCTGAAGATGAATTAAAAAATCAATCAAATAATATTCAAAAAATAACAGATGATCATACAAAAAAAATAGACACTCTTCATGAAGCTAAAAAGCATGATATTATGGATGTTTAAAATGTTCAAAAAATATAAGAGAGAAGTTAATATCCCAAGACATATTGCCATAATAATGGATGGTAACAGAAGATGGGCAAAAAAAAACAAGATATCAAAAAATCTTGGCCATTATGAAGGTGCAAAAAACTTAAGAAATATTATTGAAGAATCTATTAAAATTAATATTAAATTTCTAACAGTATATGCTTTTTCATCCGAAAACTGGAATAGATCAAAAGAAGAAGTAAATGATCTTATAGCATTATTAAAAAAATTTTTAACTGAAGAATCAGATAGATTTTCAGAACAAAATATAAAATTAAATATACTTGGAGATACATCAAAATTTTCGATTGATATTCAAGAAAAGCTTACTGAGCTAAGTAAAGAGACTGTAAATAATAATAAGTTAATACTAAATATTGCATTAAACTATAGTAGCAGAGATGAAATAGTTAATGCAGTTAATTATATTATTCAAAAAAACAAGAAATTGATCACAAAAGAAGAGTTTGCTAAATATCTTTATACCGCATCCATACCAGATCCTGATCTTATAATCAGGACTAGTGGAGAATATAGACTTAGTAATTTTTTATTATGGCAATCAGCATATTCAGAATTTTTTTTTTCAAAGAAATTATGGCCAGATTTTTCTATCAAGGAGTTGCATTTGGCTATAGCTGAATATTCAAAAAGAGAAAGAAGATTTGGAACAGATTAAAATTAGAATAAAATGAAAAACATATTAAATAACATCAATCAAAGATATTTATCAGCAATTATTTTACTTCCCCTAACCTTTTTAATAGTAATAATGGGAGGTGCATTATTTAACATTGCGATATTAATTATTAGTTTAATCTTAATCTCAGAGTTTATTAATCTTACAAATATAGCTAAAAAATTTAATGATAAAAAATCATTTTTTATAACTTCTTTTTATATTGCAATACCTGCAGCATTAATAGTAGATATGCGATATTCTGATAACGGTATCGAAACTATTCTATATATTCTTACTATAGTATTTATAACTGACAGCTCAGCTTATTTTGGAGGAAGATATTTTAAAGGTATAAAATTAGCGCCAAAAATAAGTCCTAATAAGACAATATCTGGGGCATTAATTGCATTATTATCAACATTGATTTTTGCTTTTTTTTCATATTTTCTAACTTCTAACCTAAGTTTTTGGTATTTTATCATTATTTCAATATTTATAAGCATTGCAAGTCAGATAGGAGATTTAACAGAATCATATATAAAAAGACAAATTGGCGTTAAAGATTCAGGTGATTTAATTCCAGGCCATGGAGGTTTATTTGATAGGTTAGATGGAATATTACCTGCGATAATCGTAGGATATATATTTTTTTAATATAGATTCTAATTTATCATGAAAAAAATATCTATTTTGGGTTCAACTGGCTCAATCGGTAAAAAAACACTAGAAATAATAAGAAATAATAAAGAAGATTTTGAAGTTATTGCTCTATCTTCATTTAACTCATATCAAGAAATAATTGATCAAGCATTAGAATTTAATCCGAAATATATAGTCACATCAAATAAAAATAATATTGAAATTATAAAAGCTAAGCTGGAAAATAGACCTATAAAAATTTTATACGGAGAAGATGGATTATCTGAAGTTACCTCATTAAAAAATGATATCATAATTTCTGCTATAACAGGATTCGCTGCACTCAAACCAACATTAAATGCTATAAAAAATTCCGAGAGAATTGGTTTAGCAAATAAAGAATCTATTGTATGTGCAGGAAAATATCTATTAAATGCAGCAAAAATTGATAAATGTGAAATAATTCCAATTGATTCAGAGCATAATAGTATTTTTCAAATATTAGATGGTAAAAAAATAAATAATGATGTTCATAAAGTTACTATTACAGCATCTGGTGGACCATTTTTTAATTATCCTTCGGAGAAATTTAATGATATTTCAATAGAAGATGCATTAAATCATCCTAATTGGAAAATGGGTAAAAAAATAACAATTGACTCTGCTACAATGGTAAATAAAGCCCTCGAACTTATTGAAGCGAATATTTTATTCAACATTGAAGTTGAGAAGCTAGAAGTAATAATTCATCCAGAATCCATAATTCATGCCATTATACAATATATTGATGGTTCAAATAAAGCTTTGCTAGCATGTCATGATATGGCTGTCCCTATAGCTAACGCAATATATTACCCTTATAAAATATCTCAGCCTAATTATAATTTAGATTTAATTAAAATTAAAAATTTTTCATTTCATTCAGTTGATTTTAAAAAATTCCCAGCTGTAAAAATTGCCTATGACAT